>JAHYIU010000134.1 GCA_019429425.1 Candidatus Syntrophosphaera sp. | reverse complement strand
AATCAGTCAGGTCATGCAAATCTGCCTCAGTAGCTCCAGACACTACGACACCTCACCTTATAGAGCCGATCTGATCGAACCTTGGCAGTTGAAAATCAGGCTGGTATAAAAAATGGGGGAATGCCAGTCAAGATTTATTGTTCTTGACAGGACAGACTTTGGCGCCAGTCTTGCAATAAGAAAGAAAACCGCAAAAAAGAGAACCCGCGATGACAAGATCACTATTCCTGCTGGCCAGCCTGGCCGTCCTTCTGGTCGCGAGCGGAAACGCCGTCGTGACCGAGATCGGCTCCATCCGCGGGTTCCTCTATGGCACGGAGCCTGCCAGCTCCTATGACCACTGGGTTTCGCACCTCGCCGAGGGGCGGGTCTCTTATCTCAATGTCTACGCCCCCTGGGAACAGCAAAACAACGATTTTGGCGATTTCCACATCGCCACGAGCGAAGAATTACAGAACTGGGGCCTGGTGATCGATGCTTTCCTGGCCCTCGACCTGCAGGAAGCCCAGAGCAAACTCGAGCAATTCGGCTTTCCCTTTGAAGTGGTGCAATTCCAGGACCTCGACAGCGGCCGCCTGCTCTACCTGATCCGCGAGTTGCTCAATGAAGACATTGACACCAATGGCTCCAGCGATCCCAACGACCATGAGATCGGCAGCTTCGACTACGGCTGGGGCCTCTACATCTATGACCCCAGCGCTTACCGGCCGGTCGTGATCACGGCCCCGCACCCCTGCGACGATTTTCCCTCGCCGGTTTTCGCCCTGGAGGCTTTCCTTAAGCTGGACGCCCGTTTCCTGCTGATCAACGGCGCCGGACGCGAAGTGGCCTACTTCCCTCCTTACAACAGTAACAACCAGTCGATCAGCGATCCCTCCAGATTGGCCGACCATCCTTTCAACGTTGCCTACCAGCGTTTCTGCGACCAGATCCGCGGCCTCACGGACAAGACGGAATTTTCCCTCCAGATCCATTCCTACGACTGGAACAAATACCCCGGCCAGCCCAACGTGATGCTCTCCGCCGGCAACTTCAGACACGCACCCGCGCTCCCCATCCGCGACAATTCCCGCGCCCGGCACGACCTGCTCAACCACACCCCCTTCCTCATCCATCCCCAAAACACGATCGGCACCCACGCCGAGGTCGACATCCTGGATTACTACTGCGTCTACCATGCCGGCGATCCGGTCTATTACGATAACGAAGGCCAGCTCATCCCGATCGCCAACAACCACGATCTCCCCGGAGCCCAATACAACCAGCAGATGCTCTACACCACTGTCCAAAACATATATGACGTCTACTCCCCTTTCCTGCACGTGGAGATGGACGAACTGGCCAAATGCTACGTGCGCAATGAGGACAACCTGCACTGGTTTTACGGCTATGACGCGGCCACCGAATCCTGGAACCTGGCCGACCGCTACACCCGCTTCATCCAATTTTACACGCCCTGGCTGGACGCCCTGCACACCGTCATCGACAGCATGCTGGTCCTGGACGACGGCACCGGCCCCTCCAATCCCGAAAACCTGCGCCTGACCGCAGTCGGGGCCTTCCACATCTCCTTCGCATGGGAAAGAAGCTACAGCTATGACTTTGACAGCTATATCATCTATCTGCGCTGGGAGGAAGACGGGGCTTGGATCGAACAGGTCCTGGACCGCAACACCAATCCCGACCTGGCCTGGCAGAACACCTCTTCCTACATACTCTGGCTGGATTCGGGCCGGGTCTACTATCTGCGGGTCCAGGCCCGGGACAAGCAAGGAAACCACAGCCTGATGAGCAACGAGCTCAAGGTTTGGAAAATGGGCACCGGGCTTGGCAATTTCGCGGCCGCCGCGGGAGACGGAGCCATAAACCTGAGCTTTGGCAGCCAACTCACTGAGATCCAGGGCTTTAGCATCTTTCGCAAAGACGGAAGCGGAGAATGGTTTTGCCTGGCCTCCTGGACCCACGATCCCGCCCTGCAGCCCAATGCCGAAGGCACATACGCCTATCAGGACAACACCGTAAGCAACGGCGTCATATACTCTTACCAGGTCTCTACGGACTTCGGCCCCGGCAACCAGGTCTTCCACTGGTACGTCCTGCGCGCCAGCCCCTACCGTAAATATCCTTTCGTGCTGAGCTGCCCGGAATATGAACTGAGCAAGACCTTCTGGCTGGGCCTCAACCCCCTGGCCAGCGATGGCAGCGATCCGCTCGACCTTTACCAGCCAGACTCCGCGCCTCTGCAGATCGGGACCATGCTCTCCTCTGACGACACAATCTGCTACCAGGATATCCGCCAACCCTTCGACGCCGCGGCCAGCAGCAAGGTCTGGGCCCTGAACTACCGTAGCGACCATCCTTCCGCCTATCTGGTCCTGACCCCCGACCCCAATCTGCTCCTTGAAGGCGCGGAACTGCTGCTTTTTGACGTGGAGCGAAACCACTGGCACGATCTGCGTTTGGGGCCCTATGTCTGGATGGGGCCCAGCCACACCGGCTGGCAAAACCTGGAGCTTCACTGGGGCCGCCAGCTTCCCCGGGCGCAGTTTCCTCCCGCGGATGATGTGTTCCAATGGCTGGGCGGCACGCTGGACCTGAATTGGCAGGTCATCAACCGTCCCCGGGTGGCCTCGGTCGACCTCTATCTATGCGGCTCGCAGGATTC
>JAHYIU010000133.1 GCA_019429425.1 Candidatus Syntrophosphaera sp. | reverse complement strand
GAGGCTCTGATCGGCGAAATTGCCCTGGATGCGGAAGCGGAAGAAGCCATTGATCATGGTTGTGTCGGCTGCCGCCAAGGGATCGAAGCCGTAACTGCTGTTCAGGACCACGATGTTCGGGGAATTGCTCACCAAAGCCACGCTTCCCGGATTAATCTGGTCCACCAGGCCCACGTTTTCGAGCGTGACGTCCATGTCCACGATCTCGCCGGTGTGGAACAGCCCGTCAGTGTCCTGATAAGTGACCTGGGTGGCGACGATATAGGGCATGTCGCTGGCCTGGACCGTGATCAGTTCATGCAGGACGAAGAAATTCGGGGCCGTGATGTACAGGTCATAATCGCCGGGGGTCAGGGTGTCCAGCAGGGTGATATTGATCATGCCGGTCACATTGGCTGTGGCCTCGACAATGATGTCGTTCCCGCTTTTCAGGCGCAAGGAGGCATAGGGGGCGTTGGTTTGGACCTGGTAGGTGTTCAGGCCCACGGTCCAATAGGAGGGAAGCTGGGCCATGATCTGCTGGGGGGTGTCGCTCCAGACCGCCAAACCCGGATCTCCGATCACGTTGGTCTCATAGGTCACCCAATACATCACCGGCGTGTTTTGGATGTAGGGTATGTTGTCGATCTTGCTGTCGACCAGCATGAAGCCCAGTTCGTTGATGTTTTCCCCGAACAGGGCGTCGAGATATTGGCGGTGAAAGTATTGCGAGGCTCCGTTCGTGGAACCCTGGACGCCCCAACCATAGCGGGAATGGGCCACCATGGCCACGGCGGCGGTGCTGATGCTGGTGAATTTTTCCGTGATGCAGTCGCTGGTGTATTGTCCGGCGTTGGTCGTGCGGTTGTCAAAGGCGCCGGAATAGCAGCCCTGGGTGAAGACGACGGAGAAATTGTGGTTATCTCCGTTGTTGGTGATCGTGGTGGCGGAAACCTGGGTGTTGGAAAGCCGCATCGTGTAGGTGGTGTTGGAATGGCCCAGATGGTTCACCAGGGTCGGGCCTTCGCTGAGCAGCGGGCGGAGTTGGCTGCCGGTCCAGGCATCGGCGTAACCGTAGGTGCGGTCATAAAGGGTGCCTATGTCCCAGGTTGTGGGGATGCCGACGGTCGTGTATCCGTTGGCGGAGCTGCCGCCAATCATTTCGTCCATGTAGTCGCCGCCCCAAGTCGGGCCGTCCCACAGCCATTCGCCCAGGAACAAGGAGGTGGTCACCTCGTCGATCACGGGCTCATGCATGTATTTATAGGTCTTATTGATGAAATTGGCGATCTCGGCGTCGGAATTGTAGCAGAACCGGCCGATGGAAAGCTCCGGCACCAGGTCCGCTTCATAGATCTCGCCCCAGTAGGCGTCGTTGTCGTCGTTCCAATTGCCGTCCAGGCAACTGAAATACATGTCCGCCGGGATATCCGCGTCCACCTGGCTGCCGCCGCCCATGTTCACATAGAACCCGCGATGGGGGAGCACGTCGGTGTCGCCTGCCAGCAGAACGTGGCGGAGGGGATTTCCGGCATAAATGTCGATGATGTAGTTGCGGATCTTTTCCTGGGTGTCCTGCCCCGCGTATTGTTGGACTATCTCCTGCACGGGCTTCATCAGCATGTTCAGGCCGCGGTTGGCATGCAGGTCCCGAAAGGGGATCCATTGGGCAAGTTTGTCCGCGTCATGGATGATCAGGTATTCAAAGCCGTCAGTGCGTGTTTCATAGCGCGGGACATGTTCGGAATTGTCCACGCTGCGGAGCAGGTACTGGCTGATGAAGGAATCCTGTTTCAGCAAAGCCAAAGCCCGGGAGGCTTTCTCCGCGGGGGCTGTTCTGACGCTGATGGTAACATTCTGGTAGAAAACAAGCTCCCCGGTTTGGGGATTGTAGGCAAAGGGGCAAAAGGCTGTGAAATTGATCGGATGCCCGGCCAAAAAGTGGGTGTTTACACCGTTATGGGCCTGTTCAGGGAAGGAGGCAGAGTTGCCATATATCAGCGGATCGGGTCCGGCGGGATCCATAATCTCCTCTTGCGAGAAGGGATATTGAGGCTGAATGGGGGAGACCGGCTTGGCCAGAGAAAAGACTTGCGGGGAACTCAGCTTCACCTGGATCTCCTGGGCAATTTCTCCCAATGGCAATAGCAGCTTGCTGCCGATCCAGGGCAGATCAGGCTGTCCCGGCGTGCCGTAAGTTTGCCCGCCTTGCAGAACCACGCTGCTGTATTCGCCCTCGGATTTGACCGTGGGCTTGCCCAAAGTGTAATTGTAAACCACATCAGCCGACAGGGCCAGCGAGCCCAGCAGCAGGAGCAGCACTAAAATCGAATGTTTCATAACCGCCACCTTTTATTTTTTTTTATCTCTGAGTTGATTCATGCAAAAGGCATTCCATAGCTGTGGTTTTTTGTTGGTTGCTGTTGCCCCAATTATGCTGAGCGGGAAATTCCTTGGTGGCGTTTTGGCGCTTTAGCCTGTTGGGTTGGTGAACCGCGGCAAAAAACAAGATTTGGAGACACCGCCAGGCCCTCTACCTCTGCGATTTCTACTTCGCCAACACCATCCCCTTCCTGGAGATCGTGGACGAACAGGACAAACTCGCCGGAGAACGCAAACTGGTGGAGATCCTGATCCAGAAATACAACGGAAAAGCAGGACATTCCGCCCTGCTCAACGCCTCCCACATGAAAAAACGCGATTTCAAAGAGTGCATCGAATCCCTCATAGAAAGGGAGGCGATCAGCGTTGAGAGCTACAAATCAGCGCAGGGGAACAGCGGTAAAATGTATGTTCTGGCACGAGAATTGATGGATTCCTGGGGAAAGTAAAAAACTGGTATCAAGCCGTCCTCCGGGGCGGCTTTTTTATACTCAGACGCATCTCACCTGTTC
>JAHYIU010000132.1 GCA_019429425.1 Candidatus Syntrophosphaera sp. | reverse complement strand
GTAGCTTTTGATGAAAAAGAACTTGACTTGGATTAACAAGATGAAAACAATGCAATTTGCCGCTTGGCCTTACATAGATTGTGAGTAACGAGGGAGATCAGATGCCCTCAAACAACCTGAGAAACAACGAGTTGGAATTTACACCAACATTTGGGACTCAACATGCTCAGAAAACTGTTGACAAACACCCAAAGCGAAATTTAATGACCCGACATATAGATAACATAGCATACAAAGGGGTAGTCATGCGTTTAGCGATAGAAAAGAAGGAACTGGTCCAGCATATCCAGCATCTGGCCGGGATCGTTTCCTCCAAGACAACTTCACCCATCTTAACCAATTACCTGATCGAGGTCGACGCCAAGAAAGGCGAGGTCAAGATCACAGCCTCCGACTTGGAAATCACGGTTGATGTGCGCTTCAATGCCGCTGTCAGCGAAGGCGGTACGATAGCCGTTTCCGCAAGGCATTTCAACGAGATCGTCATGCAGATGCCCGACGCGGTGATCGATCTTTGGAAAACCGAAGATCTGCTGATGATCCAATGCAACAAGATCGATTTCAACATCCTCTGCGCGGACCACACTCTGTTTCCCATCCTGCCTGATCCCAAGCTGGACAATGCCACCCTGGTCAATCCCGAGACCTTCAACCGCATGGTCAGCAAAACCGCCTTTGCCGTATCCACGGATGTGAACCGCGCCGTTCTGACGGGGGTTTGTTGGAAGATAATGGAGAAAACCAATCTGATGGCCGCCACCGACGGACGCAAAGTTGCCGAGATCATCGTTCCCAATACCGCTCCCGTTCCCAGCGAGGAAGCCAAGGAAGACGCGGATGGCACGATCTTCCAGGATGCCCAGTCCGACATGATCGTGGAAAAGGTCATTCCCGTCAAGACCCTTAATTTCCTGCAAAAGATCCATGATCCCTCGATCAAGGAAATGAAGATCCTGATGGAGCGGAACAAGATCGTCTTTGCCTACGGCAATTTCACGATCGTTGCCAACATCATCGAGCATAAATATCCCGAATACCAGAAAGCCTTCATGAATGATCTGCCCAATCAGGTCATCGTTGCCAAGGATAGCCTCCACACCTCGATCCGCAGGGTTTCGCTGGTCGCTCCTGATGACAACAACCGCATCCGCTTCGAGATCGATTCCGAGCGCTTCGAGATCAATACCAGCGACCGCGATACCGGCGACGCCAAGGAATTCGTGGAAAACTACGAATATTCAGGCAAGCCGACCTCGATCGCCTTCAACTATAGATACATGCTCTCCATCCTGGAAGCCATCGACACGGAAAAAGTCTGCATCAAGCTGGGCGGCTCCAAAGAACCCATGATGGTCTACAACGAGCCGCAGCCCCAAAACCAGAAGATAACTTTCCTCTTGATGCCGCTGCGGTCATAGCTATTGATCCTGAACCAGCTTGCTCTGGCAAACTTCCGCAATTACGAAAGTGCCAGTTTCAGCCTGCATCCCGCTGGCAATCTCATCATCGCGCCAAATGGCTGGGGCAAGACCAACCTGCTCGAAGCCGTGGCCTATTGCGGCTTGGGCAAATCGGTCCATTTCCACCGGGATGAGGAACTGAAGCGCGAAAGTGCTGATTACTTCGTGGTGAAAGGGGAATTCCAGGAGGACACGGAGCTTGGCCTGAAGATCCAGTTTTCCTGGCAGGATGGGAAGAAACTGCTCAAGATCAATGAGATCCCCGTGCGCCAACTGAGCAGGATCTTCGAGAGCGTGAAGGTGATCTACTCCGCCCCGGAGGACATGAACCTTGTGGGAGGATATCCCCGCTTCCGGCGCCAGTACTTCGATCTGGCGATCTCGCAGATCTATCCTGAATACATCACACTGCTGCGCAACTACCTGCACGTGGTCGGCCAGCGCAACAATCTTCTCAAATTGAACTACCAGCCCCGGGAAAAACAAAGCTGGGACCTGCAATTTGCCAAGTTGATGTTGCAAGTGGTGGCTTTCCGCAGGAAATATCTATGGCTTGTGAATCAGGCCTTCGCGGAGCAATATCCTTTGGTGTCGGAACAGGTTAAGGATATCCGCCTGGCCTATGTTACTCATCACCACGACGGGTATCCTGCCGACGCGGAATCCGTCGTGCGGCTTCTCGCCGGGCTCGAAAACCGGGAGAAACGCTACCAGCGCAGCTTGATGGGACCCCACATCGACGACTATGTGTTCAATTTGGCCGGGCACAACCTGAAAACCTTTGGTTCACAAGGGCAGAAACGCATCACGGTGATCATCCTCAAGCTCATCCAGGCCGCCCTGATCGAGGATCTGACCAGGATCAAACCGATCCTGCTCTTCGACGATGTCTTTGCCGAGTTGGACACTCTGCACACGCACTGCATCAGTGAATTTGTGGATTACCGCTACCAGGTTTTCATTGCCAGCCCGCGCGAAGATATCGCGGCCGAATGGAAAGACCTGGAACGTTTGCGGCTTCCGGGGGTGCAGGGATGAAATTCACCCGCAATATCATCGGCTGGATGTTCTACGATTTTGCCAATTCAGCCTTTACCACCGTGATCGTGAGCGTGGTGTTCAGCACCTATTTCATCAGCAAGGTGGCCTTGGGCGTGGAGGGATACGGTGAGCGGATCTGGGGCCTGGCGGTCGGGACTTCGATGACCCTGGTGGCGATCACGGCCCCAATCCTGGGCGCGGTGGCGGATTACTCACGTTCCAAAAAGAAGTTCCTGTTTTTCTTCACCTATCTCACCGCCATCTGCACTTCCCTGCTCTATTTTGTTCGGGGCGGGGATGTGGTGCTGGGAGTTCTTCTGTTCATCGGAGCCAACTACGCCTTCAACAGCGCCAATGTGTTCTACGACGCGTTCCTGCCGGAAGTAAGCCTGCCTGCGGATATTGGCAAGGTTTCCGGCTACGGCTGGGCTTTGGGCTATGCGGGCGGATTGCTTTCTTTGCTGGTCTCTCTGCCACTGGTGCGATACAATATCCATCTGGTCTTTCCCATGATCGGGGCGCACGTACTGC
>JAHYIU010000131.1 GCA_019429425.1 Candidatus Syntrophosphaera sp. | reverse complement strand
CCTGCCTCGATCTCCTCTACCACTGTGCGTTTAAACTCTTCGCTGTAGCGGACTTGGGGACGTGTTTTCTTCATTGGTCATACTCCTTACTATAGGTTTTTGGTCAACCTATTTCAGGACGGGTCACTTTCTTCCCTCCCTCTTTTGTGGCTCCCTATCACTTCTCTATCAAGCGTCTATCACTTGTCTATAATAGACAAGTGATAGACGCTTGATAGAGAAGTGATAGGCAGGGTGAAAAGAGGGCGGAGGGCACAGGGATCAGGCCTGATCAGACATTGGGAGGTGTCGGACGCCGTATGTTTAGAATCCGGCAATGGGGGAATTCCATCGCAGATATATCTTGACAAGAATTGTCATGATCAGGAAACTGCAAAATTGAATAACATCAAGAGGTGTGAGATGAAGATTCTACGTATTTTATTGGTTTTAGTGCTGCTCGGATTCTCGTTCTCCCATGGCGCACACACTAATCTTGATATTTTGCGCACCATCAAGCTGCTGGGAGAAGTGACGGATGTGTACGGCACTCCATTGGAGGGAGCGGAGATAAGGATAGTCAACATCGATAATCTCCCGGCTACTACGGATGAGGATGGTTTCTACCAGATGTACAGAGGCTTTAATTCGGGAATTCTCATTGTAAGGGTAAGCAAGCCGGGTTACAGAACCAAGGTCAAGCCTAATATCATTGTACATTCCGACGGACCAAGGGAATTCACTGTGAATTGCACTCTGGAGGTCGATCCGTGACATCAATGTTGATGAGAAGTATCGAAGATTACTGAATTCAGGAAAGGCAGGATTTCTGATACTTTCCCATAATTGACAGACAAAGAGTAACAAAAAAAGGGGCATCCGCGGAAGCCCCTTAACAATATACGGTCCTGAAGTTTTATTTCCCCACGGCGATGGAGACCATCTTGCCGGGGATGACGATGATTTTCCTGACCAAGAGCCCTGACAGGCTGCGCTTCACGTTCTCCACTTCCAGGGCCAGCTTCTTAAGTTCCTCGAGATCGATGTCCGGTGGCACTTCCAGCTTGCCGCGCAGTTTGCCGTTGATCTGGACCACATAGGTCACCAGGTCGCGGATCAGGTGGCGCTCTTCATAGCCGGGCAGGCCGGATTCGTGCAGCAGTTCGGTGAAGCCCATCATTTGCCAGAGTTCTTCGGCGATGTGGGGCGCGAAGGGATAAAGCAGCTGCGGGATGATGCCGCAGGCTTCGGCAAATACAGCCAGGTCCGGAGCGGAGAGGCTTGCGGGGTCTTTCACACTCACGCAATGGTTCAGATGCTCCATCACGGCGGCGATGGCGGTGTTGTACTGCATGCGGTGCTGGCAGTCGTCCAGCCACTTCTTGACCGTGCTGTGCGAGCTGAACAGCAAGTCCCGCAGCGGAGCGGAGACCTCTTCCGGCTGGGCGCTTAGCTTCAGTCCGCGCTTGATGTCTTCCAGATTTCCTTCGATCAGGCGCCAGACGCGGTTCAGGAACCGGAAGGCGCCCATGATGCCGTCGTCGCTCCATTCGGAATCCTTGTCCGGCGGCGAGGCGAAAAGCAGGAAGACGCGCAGGGTGTCGGCCCCGAAGCGGTTCACGATGTAGGTGGGATCGACCACATTGCCTTTGGATTTGCTCATCTTGGCGCCGTCTTTGGTGACCATGCCCTGGGTGAGCAATCTGGCAAAGGGTTCGTCGCAAGCCAGCCAGCCCAGGTCACGCATGAATTTGCTGATGAAGCGGGCGTAGAGCAGATGCATCACGGCGTGCTCGATCCCGCCGATGTATTGGTCCACCGGCAGCCAGTATTTGGCCTTGGCCGGATCGAAAGGAGCCTCGGCATTGTGCGGATCGGCGTAGCGGGCGTAATACCAGGCGCTGTCCACAAAGGTGTCCATGGTGTCTGTCTCGCGCCGGGAATCAGCCCCGCACCGGGGGCAGGGAACATAGAACCATTCGGGCACGGACAGCAGCGGATTGCTGGTGGTTTTGCCCAGTTGGACGTTATCCGGCAGCAGGACAGGCAGTTGCTCGTCCGGGACCAGGACCACACCGCAATGCGGGCAGTGGATCACGGGGATGGGGTTGCCCCAATAGCGTTGGCGGGAAATGCCCCAATCGCGCAATCTGTAGGTGCAGGTAGCCTTGCCCAAGCCTTTCTCCTCCAGCAATCTGGAGATGGCGGCCTTGGCGGATTCGCTGTCCAGGCCATCGAAAGGGGCGGAATTGGCCATCACGCCAGGCTCGACGTAGGCTTCCTCCATCTCTTCCAGCACCAGGTTCTGCTCCGGGTTCTGGATCACGAGGCGCATCGGAATGCCGTACTTTTTGGCAAATTCGAAGTCGCGCTGGTCGTGGGCTGGAACGGCCATGACGGCGCCGGTGCCGTATTCCAGCAGGACGTAGTTGGTGATCCAGATCTGCACGTTATTGCCATTTAGGGGATTGACGCAGTATCTGCCGGAAAAGACGCCTTCCTTGGTGGTGTCCTCTGCCGTGCGGAAGATCTTGTCCTCGTTGATGACCTTGCGGCAAAAATCGTGCAGGGGCTTGTTGTCCGGCTCTTCAGCCAGCCATTTCTGCACCAGTGGATGTTCCGGCGGCAAGGCCATGAAAGTGACCCCGTAAACCGTGTCCGGACGGGTGGTGAAGACGCTGATGGGCTCTCCGCCTGCTTCCAGAGGAAAATCGATCAGGGTGCCTTCGCTTTTGCCGATCCAGTTCTTCTGCATCGTGATCACGCGTTCCGGCCAGTCCACCATGCCTGAAAAATTAAGCAGTTCCTCGGCGTAGTCCGTGATCCGGAAGAACCACTGTTCCAGCTCTTTCTGGGCCACTTCACCGCTGCAGCGCCAGCAGCGGCCGTTTTCCACCTGTTCGTTGGCAAGCACGGTCTGGCAGTCCTCGCACCAGTTTTGCCAGGATTTCTTGCGATAGACCAAACCCTTCTCATACAGTTTCTTAAAGAGGTACTGGCCCCATTTGTAGTAGTCGGGCCGGCAGGTGCTGACCTCGCGTTCCCAATCCAGCCCGAAGCCCAGGGAATCGAACTGGCCGCGCATGGCGGCGATGTTCTCCTCCGTGGTGATGCGGGGATGGGAATTGTGCTGGATGGCGAAGTTCTCCGCCGGCATGCCAAAGGAGTCATAGCCCATGGGCTGCATGACGGAGTAGCCTTCCATCATCTTCAGCCGGGCGATGGC
>JAHYIU010000130.1 GCA_019429425.1 Candidatus Syntrophosphaera sp. | reverse complement strand
TGCGAACTGGAGACAGGGGAGAGGGGTCGATGCCGTGGCCGGCAAAACATAGGCGGCAAGCTGATCGCGACCAATTATGGGCAGAGCATCGGGATCGGCCTGGACCCGATCGAGAAAAAGCCGCTTTACCACTTCCGGCCAGGCTCGCAGATACTTTCCCTGGGCGCCAATTCCTGCAATTTGTCCTGCTTTTTCTGCCAGAATTTTGACAGCAGCCAGGCGGAATGCCCCACCCGCTTCATCAGCCCGGCAGACCTCCACGCTCTGGTGCTTGAGCACTGCCAAAAGGGAGTTAATCAGGTCGCTTTCACCTACACCGAACCATTCACCTGGTATGAGTATATTTACGATTTTGCCCTGCTGGCCAAGGATACAGACATCATTCTGGTCACCAACGGATTCATCAATCCCCAGCCTTTGAAAAAGCTATTGCCCTATGTAAAGGCCATGAATATCGACTTGAAATCGATCCGCCCCGAGTATTACACAGAGCACTGCGGGGCAGGATTGGAAACAGTGAAACAGACCATCAGGACCGCTCATGAGGGAGGAGTGCACATCGAACTGACCAACCTCCTCATCCCCGGTTTGAACGACTCCGATGGTGATGTAAGAGCTCTTGTGAATTTCGTGGCCTGTTTGGACAAAGACATTCCGCTGCATTTCTCCGCCTATCATCCGGCTTACAAATCACGGATCCCGGCCACGCCCCAGGATACGGTTTTAGGCGCCTGCAAGATCGCCAGTGAAAGCTTGTCCTATGTTTACGCGGGCAATATCTACACAAGCGAGTTCCGCGAGACGAAGTGCCCCCAATGCGGAAGCGTGGTAATATCCGCGGGCAGGAGGATCGTTGCGCTAAATGCTGAGGGGAGCTGCGCGAGCTGTTCACACCGGATCAAGGGGGTCTGGTGATGCTTCACTTTCTGCGGGAAAAGCTCAGCCTGGCCGACCTGCTGTTGATGATCGTGGTCCTTTTGGCAATTGTCCTGAGCGCGTTCATGGTATATCGGAAAAACGACGACAGATACGTCCATGTTCATAAAGACAACCGACCTCTGGGAGTTTTTCCCCTGAACGTGGACCGCGTGATCCGCATAGATGAGCACAACACTGTCCAGATCAAGGATTCCCAAGTGCTGATGCTGTCAGCCGATTGTCCCGACAGAAGGTGCGTGAAGCAAGGCGCGGGGAGTGTTTTGCCAATTGTGTGCCTGCCCAATCGCGTGGTGGTGGAGATCCGCGGGCAAGGGTCCGAACGGGTCCTGATCGTTCGCTGAGGCTTATTCGATGATGAAATTCGCCCTTTACGTCTCGGATCACGGATACGGGCACGCCACCCGGATGGCGGCTCTGGCCTCTGAATTCATCCGCTTCGGGATTTTCGTGCACATTCGCAGCGCGCGGCCGGATTTCCTGTTTTCCGGTTTGAATCCCAGTTTTTCTGCCAAGGAGGACGTGAGCATCGATGTGGGGGTTAGGCATGGGAAAAATCTGGTTCCCGACCTGAAAGCAACCAGATCCGCCTTGATCGGATTGATGGGCCGGCGGCTGGAGATAATAGAACGGGAAGTGGATTTTCTGCGGGGTGAAAAGATCGATCTGATCATTGCCGACATTCCCTGGCTGGCTGTGGAAGCCGGAACCTACGCCAGGGTGCCTGTGTTTGCCATCTCCAATTTTGACTGGCTGTTCATCTATGCCGGGCTGTTTGTGCAAGACAGTGACCTGAAACCGCTCCTGAACACCATCTTTGGCCTTTATCAAAGGGTGGACCGGGCTTTCCGCCTGCCATTGAGCTCTGCCAAGAGCATGGGTGCCTTGCGCAAGCTGGAAAAAGTGGGGCTGCTGGCCCAGCGCAAAGCGGAGTATCCGGATCTGCGGCAAAAGCATGGCCTGGAGCCTAAAACTCCGCTATTGACCTGCGCTTTCGGTGGGGAAGGGGAGATGGAGCTCGATCTGGAAATGCTTTGCGCCGCCTTCCCCGGCCAGGTGCTCTCCACCCATGCTTCGGATGGCATACCCAACCATGTTCAAGTTCCCAGGGATGCCGATTTCGCGGACCTGATCCATGGAACGGACGTATTGCTCACCAAACCGGGTTACAGCAGTTTCGCCGAAGCGCTGCAGTTTGGAAAATACATCATCTACCAGCCCCGCGAGGACTATCCCGAGGAGGAGGTCCTGATCCGGGGTATCGCCAGATATCCACATCAGTCCAGGTTGGAAAGCCTGAACCTAAGTAAAACTGCCTGGAGTAAGCTGTTTGAGAACATTCCACTTGGCCAGGTGGCGAAAAATCATCCGGCCAACGCGAATTCCCGGATCGCCGCCCTGATTATCCAGCGCTTCCTGGAACTCAAATTTCCCCCGGGCAAGCTCCTCTCTGTGTTCGACGCCGGATCAAACAATCTGAATTATGCCCTGTGCGAGAATGGAAATCCCCAGCCCATCCTCACGGCCCAGATCCACACCGGACTGGGACGCGACTATAAGATCGCAAGCGACGGCAAGGTCATGATCCCGGCCAGGAGTTTGGCTGGCTTCAAAAGGCGGGTGTCGGAATTCCTCGTCTATGACCAGGGCATAGATTCCCTCAAACAGGTGATCGCCACCGGCATCCATCGCCACAGCAGTGCCAGCGCGGAGTTATCGGCTTGGTTTGACCTTCGCTGGGGCATCAAATACCGGTTGCTGAGCGCGAAAGAAGAGATGGAATTGGCCTGGCTGGCCGCCCGGGATATCGCGCCTGCAGACAGAAACACCCTGATCGTCGATGTGGGTGGATTCAGCACAGAATTTGTGAGTGGGGATTCCTTTCATAATCTCACAGGCATGAGTTTGGATATGGGCCTGCTCACTTTGCGTAAAGCCGCATCTGAAAAGAAGAACATCACACAACTGATCAAAGATAGCCTGGCTGGATTGGATCATCCCCAACCTGAGGTGATAATCTGCATCGGCCTGACCGCCAGATTTCTGGCCAAGATCATTTATGGCGAAAGATGTTTTACGCCAGATAAGCTGCATGGGGCCAAGGTCACGAAACATCAATTGGACACTCTGCAGGACATGCTGGCTTCCACTGACAGGGAGCCGATTCTTGAGCGGTCCATGGAACCCCAATCAACCGATATTCTCGAACTCAGCATCCAGTACTACAAGCTTATGCTGGACAAATTCATGGCTTCAGAATTCATTGTCTGCTATTATGGAATATCGACCGCCTATAATCTCTGGAACAAACGCAAGCGCCATTAATCCTGGCTCCGGGCCTTCAACGACATGAAATTCTATATCGAGACCTACGGCTGCCAGATGAATGTATCCGACAGCGAACTGGTCAGCTCGATCCTCATCAATGCAGGCTGGGAAGCAGCAGTATCGATCGATG
>JAHYIU010000129.1 GCA_019429425.1 Candidatus Syntrophosphaera sp. | reverse complement strand
CTGTAACCGTTGCTCATCCAGCCGATGTCGTCGCCCCAGGCCTTTTCCCAATCGCGCATGATCTCGATTGAGCGCTGGCAAACGCTGATCTTGCCAAAGTCGCTGTGGGTGGCGCGCACCCCGCCGATGGCCTTCTTGTTGTTTTGCTGGCCGGGAGCGTTCTCACACTCGACCACCAGCACCCTCAGCTTGCGCCGGGCAAGCTCCAGCGCAGCAGGAAGACCGAGCGAGCCGGCTCCGATCACCACCACGTCGTAGATCTTATCCATCATTTCTCTCCATCCGGGAATTTATCCAGGGGAACTTCCACAAACACCGGCCGTTTGGTGTTCGGCACCACATTGGTGACGGGAATTCCCTCTTCGCGCAGGACGCCCTTGATCAGGGTCTCGCAGGTCTTGGCGCCGCAGGGTCCCATTCCCGCGCGGGTGATCGCCTTGATCTGGTTCAGGTTGGTGATCCCGCCCCGGATCAGTTTGCGCACTTCGCCCACGCTGACCCTTTCGCAGAGGCAGATCATCGCCTCATCGGCCAGTTTTTCAGGAATGACGGGCTTCGGCAAGGGCTGGCTCACTTCCGCGGGCTGGATCCGGAAGGAGGCAATCCGTTTGGCGATCAAGGCCGGAACCTTCACCTGGATGAGCTGAGTATGCCGCTGCTTCATGTCCAGAACCGCCGTCACGGGATAGCGTCCCAAAGGCTGGCCGTCGATATCCACCAGTTCGATCCCGTCGCCGGCTTTGATGGGGATGTTGAAAACCTCGTAGGGCATGGTCACAATCGGATTGTCCGCGTCCTTGCGGTAATCCACCAGGGTGATGGCCAGGCCGGGGCAGATCAGCAGGCACTTGTAGCAGCCGATGCAGTTCCCAGTGTAGAGCGGAACGGCCATCAAACCGCCGTCCTCGGTGTGGATGGAATTGGTGGGGCAGACTGTGGTGCAGGGGTTGCAGGGGATTTCCTGCAGGCAGTGGATCACGGGGAAGACGCCTGTGTCCGGAAGGTTCTTCTGATAGCCCTTGATCGCGCCGGGATGGGATTTCAGCACCTCCGCCTTGGCATACCAATCCGCGGGGATGATGCCGATTCCTTCCGCGCCGCAGTCTTTGGCGATGGTGAGTCCGGCGATCCTGCCATTAAACATGGCGCTTGAGGCCTCGGCGATCTCCAAAGCGTCGCCGGCAGAGTAGATCGGAATGCCCGCTTCCTCGGCCTCGAGGGTGAATTCGGAAAGGGAATCCAGGCCCACGGCAATCAGGATGGTGTCGCAGGCAAAACTCTTTTCGGTGCCGGCGATGGGCTGGAATCTCTGGTCAACTTGAGAGATGGTGACACTCTCCACGGTCTCGCCGCCATTGGCGCAGAGGATTGAATGCGATGTGTGGACCGGCACGCCCAGGCGCTGCAGCTTGTCCGCGTGCACCTTGTAACCGCCGCATTGGGGCATGGCCTCGGCAAGGCCGACAACTTCGATCCCCGCCTGCAAGGCGTGATATCCGGCGATCAGGCCCACGTTTCCGCCACCGATGATGAACAGGCGGTTCGTAGGACGGATCAGGTCGCGGTTGACGAGGGTTTGAAATGCTCCCGCGCCGTAGATCCTGGCCAGATGGTTGCCGGTGAAGCGCAGGAATTTTTCCCTGGCCCCGGCGGCGTTGAGGATCCGCTGGGGAGTAACGATCTTGTAGATCCCGTCTTTGAGGATGCCCACCTTTTTGTCGCTGAAAACAAAGAGCGCCGTGCTGTTCAGCCAGATCTTCACGGACGGGTGCTTCTCCACTTCCGCGGCGAGCAGCTTACCGATGTCGTGGCCCCGCACCCCGGCATTGCTGTCTTCCTCCGAGCCAAAGAATTTATGAGTTTGCAGCACCAGTTTGCCGCCCAGGGCGTGTTTGTCGTCGATCAGGAGGGTGTCGATCCCGTGCTTGCCAAGTTCGATCGCTGCCGCCAAACCTGAAGGCCCGCCTCCGATGATCAGCACATCGGTGTCCAGATGCTCGATCGCCGGCCTCTCTGCCACATAATCACTGTCGGGAAGCTCGGGAAGCCCGTCCGCGGAACGGACCTCCATCCCTTCCGTGACGACCGTCATGCACGATTTGACCGCCACCCCGTCCGCGATGACGGTGCATTTGGCGCATTGCCCATTGGCGCAAAAGATGCCTTGGGCGCTGCCGTCCTTGGGGTGGTGGCCAAAGACGCTGATCCCGTTGGCGATCAGGGCTGAGGCTATCATTTCATCCTTCTTGCCTGTCAGAGCCCTGCCGTTCCAGGTGAACAGAACGTCCTTGCGCTCCGGCACGCTCAGGATCGGATGCCTGATGATGCGATGGTTTTCCATTGCTGAAAAATTCTCCTTGGTTGGATGTTTTTTTTCTCACAAACTTTGGGGTGCCCCAAGCTGTCAAGCAAAAGCTGGAAACTCCGGTCCTCAGCCGCTCTCGGTACAACCGGCGCGTGCCTTAACTTTCAACTCCATGACCACCCTCTATATATATACGGATGATGTTTGGGGGGTCTGTCAAGAAAAATCTTGCCCAAAAGCCCAAAAATCGGGTTTTTTGGGAAAAATAGTTTCATCGCCGGTTTCACCAATTCACCAATTCACCAATTCGCACGTCTTATCCCCCACCGGATTCTCCCATTTTCCAATTAACCCATTAACCCGTTAATCCATCACCAATTTGAACAGTTTGAATAATTCAACAGTTCCCCGCCATACATCTTTTCGGTCTTGTAAGGTCAAGTTCCCAAGTTCCCAGATTCCCCGCCATACCGGGTATCAGAACCAGATCCAAAAGGGAGGGATAGGGGATATATAAGTATATGTTATATATAGTATTTATATATAATATATACTAAAATAGTAGGAATTAGTATTTAATATATATATATCATATATTGCATACATTTGGGTTCTGGTTTTGTCCCTTTCCTGGATACTACCAAAAAGTTACCCGGTATGGCGGGGAATCTGGGAATTTGGGAACTTGACTTTCCAGGCAATGATATAGGGGGTATGGCTGGGAATCTGGGAATCTGGGGAACCTGAGATTCCCGGTGCTCGATCACACTTACCTCCATCTTGGTCAAATTCGCAAATTCTCAAGTTAGCTCGTTATGGGGGACTGGATTCAAAAAAACATTCTTAACATAAAAGACCTTTGCACATAGACTCTCTGGAAAAGGTCTAAAACTAGGGAAAGAACTCCCCCGAAAAATAGTTTACGATATCTGCAAATAATTCTTGACAAATTAGATAGCCATACTTATTGTCACTCCATTACATCGCTGGAGTTTACCATGAGAACAGACAAAATGACCATGACCGATTACGAAATCCAGAACACTTTGGCCAAACTGGACCACTTTCTCCTAAAGTTGGATGAGAACATCAATTGGCACAGAGTAAAAGAGAC
>JAHYIU010000128.1 GCA_019429425.1 Candidatus Syntrophosphaera sp. | reverse complement strand
ATGGGCGCGCCCGGCTTCAAACATGAAGCCCTGATCCGCAAACACGGCGGCACCCTGCTTTCCTCCAACTACGCGCTCTATGGGGACATGTCCGCCCGGGTGATGGACGTTTTGGCCAAATTCTCGCCCGAGCTGGAGGTCTATTCGATCGACGAGGCCTTTTTGGGCTTGAATGGATTCCGGCTGCGGGACCTGAATGAATATGGGCAAAAGATGCGCCACACGGTGAGGAAATGGACCGGCATCCCCGTTTCGGTGGGGATCTCCAAAACCAAGACCCTGGCCAAGATCGCCAACCATTACGCCAAGCGCTATTCCGGCTATCAGGGCTGCGTGGTGCTGCTGGATGACGACCGCATCGAAAAGGCGCTGAAACAGACCCCCGTGGCCGAGATCTGGGGCATCGGCCGCCAATACGACAAATTCCTGCGCCAGAACGGGATCGAGAACGCCTGGCAACTGCGCAACGCCCCGGAGAAATTCATCGACCACTACATGACCAGCGTCGGCCACAAGACCGTTCTGGAATTACAGGGCTTTTCCTGCATCGACCTGGACGAGGCACCCGCCGCGAAGAAGAGCGTGGTCTGCTCCAAATCCTTTGGCAAGCAGGTTTCGGACCTCGCGGAACTGGAAGAGGCCGTTTCCACCTATATCACCCGCGCCGCCGAGAAGATCCGCGCCCAACACAGCGTGGCGGGGCACATGATGGTGTTCCTGAGCACCAACCGCTTCAAGGAAGGGCCCCAATACAACAATTCCGCCCAAACCACGCTATCCACGCCCACGGCTTACACTCCGGACCTCATCAGAACCGGCCTGGCCCTGCTGCGGGACCTCCATCTGCCCGGATTCGAATACAAAAAGGCGGGCGTGATGTTCTCCGACATCATGGACGAGGGCGACGTGCCGCTGAACCTGATCGAAACCAACTATCTGGACGACAACCGCAAAGCCCTGATCGACGCCATCGACCGCATCAACCGGCGCTGCGGGCGGGATACGGTGTTCTACGCGAGCTGCGGCGTGAAAAAGGAATGGGAGATGAAGCGGGCACGCCTCTCCCCGGCCTATACGACGCGCTGGAAAGACCTCCCCAAGGTGAAATGAGCAGGCAAACGATCTCCCGGCCGGCCGAATTTGGGCAAAAGATCAAGCGCTCGGTTTTCCGCTGCTTCCTCTTCCCCATCGCGGGCCCGGAACAGGCCAGGGAACTGATCGCCGCCCACAACCGGGAATACGCCGGCGCCACCCACAACTGCTTCGCCTACGTCTGCGGCTGGGAACGCGAGATCCAGTACTATTCCGATGCCGGGGAACCCTCCGGAACGGCGGGAAAGCCCATCCTCAACGCGCTCTTGCGGGCGGGTATGACCAATGTCCTGGCCATCGTGAGCCGCTGGTATGGAGGCGTGAAACTGGGGGTGAAAGGCTTGATCGAGGCCTATGGAAACACGGCGGAACACGCCCTGGAACTGGCCGACAAGGTGCCCGCGGAGGCGCAAAGCTGGTTCAGCGTGGCTGCCGAATACGCGGTGGTGGATTCCCTTACCAAGCTGGTGCACTCGCTGGGGGGAGAGATCGCCTCGGCAAACTGGGCGGAACGGGCGGAACTGGTGGTGCGCGTTCCGGAGGCCAAGCGCGGGCGCTTTAGCGAATTTGCTGATGGCTTCCACCGGGAAAAGCGCTTAGATTATCACCTAAAGGAGAACTGATGCGCACTGTGATATTAATAGCCCTTCTATGCCTGCTGGGAACAGCTCTGGCGGGCAGCGGACCCATATTTGTAAACGCCAAAACGGGCAAAGCGCTGGAGGCCTCGCAACTGGCCAGGCAACTGAAAAAATATGACCTGATCTTTTTTGGGGAATGGCACGGCAACGCCGCCATCCACTCCGCCCAGGCCTCTCTGCTGCGGGAATTGCAGGCTGTGGACCCGCGCCTGGCCCTTTCCTTCGAGATGTTCGAGCGGGACGTCCAAACCTGGCTGGACCAATATCTGCTGGGCGAGATCACCGAAGAGGAATTTCTGGCCTATTCCCGCCCTTGGCCAAACTACGCCACGGATTACCGACCTCTGGTGGAATTCGCGCGGGAACAGGGTTTGCCGGCCATCGCGGCCAACGTCCCCAGGCCTCTGGCAGGCCGGGCGGCGAGGCTGGGTGAAAAGTTTCTGGAGGAACTGGCGGATGACGAAAAAGCCTGGGTTGCAGAGCGGATCAGCGCCCCCGAGGGCAAATACAAAGAGCGCTTCCTGGCCACCATGCGGCAAAACATGGGCCACGGCGACCCCGGGGACGCTCAGCTCTATGACAACCTCTTCCTCGCCCAGTGCGTCAAGGACGACACCATGGCCGAAAGCATCCTGCAAGCCAGGCAGCGCTTTCCCAAACACCGGATCATCCACTTCAACGGGGATTTCCATTCGCGGGAGTCCCTGGGCACCGTGGAACGCGTTCTGGAGCGGTCCCCCAAACTCAAGGCCGCGGTGATCAGTCCGCTTGCCGAGGGTGAAACAATCCCCGAGGGGGCGGAACGGATCGCCGACTGGTTCATTCTGGCACCGAGGGAATAGCGTGATCCTGGTCCACGAATTACACGAATTACACGAAGGGGAAAGGGTGTAACATATGACGCAAGCTTCGTATATTTTAGATGATTAATATCGGAATACAGCTTTGTTACAGGAGGTTTTGATGCTGAGAAAAACCACGCACGCGGGCAGCTTTTATCCCCGCTTCGGCGAACAGATAAGCGCCCAGATCGAAAAGTGGACGGCGGGCCAAACCCAGGCCCCTCCGGGCGATGACTGCCTGGGGCTGATCGTTCCCCACGCCGGCTATGTCTATTCCGGAGAATGCGCCGCCAGGGGATTCCACCACATCTCGGGACAGCAGTTCGACACCTTGGTGATCCTGCATCCCAGCCACCACGGCATTCATTTCGACTGGTCCGTGTCTTCTTTTGAGCAGTACGACACCCCTCTGGGCAAGCTGGACCTCGACGTCCGGCTCTTTGAACTGCTCACCAAATCCGGCACAGGCGCGGACAAGGAATTGCGTTTGCACGAGGCGGAGCATTCGCTGGAAGTTCAACTGCCTTTCATCAAGCACTTCTTCCCTGAAGCGCTGATCTGCCCCATCATGATCGGCCGGCCCTATCCGGAGGTGGCATCGCAACTGGCGGAAAAACTCCGGGAAGCGATCAAGGCCAGCGGCAAGAGGGTCGGGATCATCGTCTCCACCGACCTTTCGCATTATTACAACGCGGACAAGGCGGAAAAGATGGACGCCCTGATCACCAAATACCTGATGAGCCTGGATGCCGACGGGCTCTGGCAAAGCGTGATCGGCAAACGCTGCGAGGCCTGCGGGATCGGCGGGCTGCTCACCCTGCTCCTCTACGCCGGAGCTTATGACAACGCCAGGGCCAGGATCATCCACTACACCCATTCCGGCAAGGTGACCGGCGACAACCAGCAGGTCGTGGGC
>JAHYIU010000127.1 GCA_019429425.1 Candidatus Syntrophosphaera sp. | reverse complement strand
TGTTGGAAAGAGGAATCCAGCGCTCGGGGGCATTCAATTCTATGGGGGGCTCTGTAGCACAAATACGACACTACAGCTCAGAAATATAACAACGAAAAACAGTCAACCTATTTCAGGACTTGACAAAGGGGTTTTTCATAAACCCAGCATTAATCCCGGAGCTTAATGCCTAACCTATTGCTGGATATTACTTTCCGATGCAGAAAGAGGAGATGATTTGTAGGAGAAGATCATCGATGGAGACGATGCTTAGGATCACCTATAAAGCTTTACTGGACGTGAGCAGAGCAAAAGCGATGAATTGGAAGCCTGACTTGCTCTAGGGAAAACCCCCAATCACATCGGTGCCGGCTTGAACTCCAACTGCTGGCTCGGATTAAAAGAAACCCCCATGAAAGATTTACGCTGAACAAGATCAAAACCCCCGCCAACTGACGGTGTTTGATATTCTGGCTTTGCCTGGCAGGTCAGTTTACCGGTTGATCTTTTCCATCTGGGACATTCTTCCGTGGCAAAATATCCAGTTTCATCCGGGGAACTTTCAAGCCCAAATGGCGGCTTGGATCCTGAGAAGCCTTGCTGGAAGGGGTTTCGGTGCTGGCGATCACTTTGAAGAAACCCCTGCTCACGTCGGCATCCCAGGTATGGCTGGTGAGAGGCGTTTCGGCCAGCAGGGTCCAGGGTTCCGGAGCATGGGGATCGCTTGCGCCATACACGCGGTAGGAAGAAGCGTTGGTGACGTCCTCCCAGTTTAGCATGATGTCCCCGCCATCCAGAGAAATGTTAACCACAGGGCTTTCCAGCTCGGTTACGACATTGGTCACATAAGCTCCGATCACCCAGGAACCCGATTCTTCTGGCGCGAAGAGCTCTCCACCGACCTTCACGAAGGAGGTGCCATAATCGTAACTGTCGTCGAAGAGAAGCCAGTTGCTCGAAGCGATATCTTCATAGGCCACCAGGAAATAGGGTGTGGTGATCAGGATCTCCTCGGCGCTGAGGTCGAAAACCTCATTGGTCTGATATCCGAAGGATACCTGCGTTGGCATGATCAGATCGGTCATGGTGCTGCCATCAAAGCCGTACACATGCAGCATGGCCGTGGTTTGAAAGTATGAGGAGCCATCCGTGGCCAGAAGCTGCAGCGGAGTGGCTGTTCCATAGAAGGGATTTTCGAACAGCACGGCAGCGCCGAAAGAGCTGTCCGGATCGCCCAGATGTTGGTTTCCGCCCTGATCATAGCGGATCCAGGCGGGTTTGGCCACGCTGAAACTGAACAGCTCCGATGTGGCCAGGTTGGCGTTGCCATCCCAGGCCTGGATGTAATAGGAAACCGAGCTGCCCAAAGGCTGGGCCGGGATCTCCGCGGCATAGAGGGTATCCGGGTTCAGGGTCATGGCGGCGCTGGCAAAGTCCAGACCGTCCGTGCTGTAATACAGGACGGCACCGCCGATGGGATTGTTCCAGATGGGATCATCCGCTATCTCCGCCACAACGAGTTGGGAAACATCGTTCCGCGGAGTGTTCAACAAAGGCAGATGGCTGATCACCGGCGGAATCTCATCAATCGTGAGTTCGTGTATGCCCACGTCGTCGATGAACCAATTATTGCTGTTTCCGCGGTAGTTGAAGGCGAAATAAACCGTCTGGCCGGCGAAAGCCGTGATGTCCACAAATTCGTTTGTCCAGCCGGAGGGAGGTTCGCTGCAGTCCCAGAGCTCGACCCAGCCAGGATCTCCGGGATCGCTGGAGGTATTTGCCAGCACTTGATAATCCACCCACAGACCGGTGTCGCCGATCCTGTTCCACCAGTCGAGAACATGGATCCCGCTGGCTGGGATCAAGGCCGGAGGCGTGAGCAGCCAACCATCCTGGTCCGCGCTGTCAAAATTATGCCTGGCCGCATACATCCCACCACTGGTGTGGTTGTAGCCAAAATCCGTCATCCAGCAGGTCCCGTCCCCGTCGAGGTCGAGTGGAGTCCAGCCGGAGACAAGGAAGTTGGCGTTTTCAAAGTCCTCGAGCCAGGGATAGTCCGCAATCACGGCGGGTTCCTGCCTGGTCGTAAAACTCCAGACCGGGCAGTCGGGAGCGTCCCCATTCACGTTGTAGGGGATCAATTGCCAGTGGTAGCTTGTGCTGAAAGCAAGGCCGGAAGGCGGTTCATAGGAATGCACGTAACCCAGGTCCGCTTCAAACAGGATGTTGGTGGGCGGATCGTCTGTGCCAAAACTCAGCTTGTAGCCGAAGGGCATGCCTCCACCCGATTCCCAGTTCAGGGTGGCGGTTTCCAGCACCTGGAGCGCTCCAGCGGAAGGACTGACGAGGATCGCCGGGCTGGGCAGGATCGGCGGCCCGGCAGGAGTCCAGCTGAAAACCCTTCTGGAGCCGTCCGCGGAGCTGTTTAGATTTGGCAGGGGACCCGCGGGCGGAAAAGATGTGCTTTCCCAGGCTGTGCCGGTGTTCACATAGGTGATCGTGTTCGTAATGTCCGTCACGTTTCCGATCGAGCCGGAAACATTGCTGCTTGATATGCCGACCCTGCAGGACACATTACCGCCGCTGTTATTGTACATCGTGCCATATATGAATTCAATCTGGTTGGAGGTCTCGTGCAGCAAAACCTGCATTCTGCTGAGGTTCGCGACATATCCGAAGGGAATCAGCAAACCGTCCCATTCCACAGCCAGAACGCGGTCGGGCGCGGAGCCGAAAACCTTGTAATGCAGGCGTCCGTTTGAATGGAGGGCAAGATCTCCAAAAAGAGGGTGCAGCAGCGCCTGGTTAAAAGCAGGAAACGCGAATTGGGATACGCTTGAAGGACCCAGACGCATCTGGCCGTTCGAGTTGGCCGAAAACTGCGTGTAGTCGGTTCCGGCATAGACGAAGGTGAATCCGATATTCGATACGGGAGAAACATAGTCATCCAGATAGAGGCCCGCGGGTGAAATCACCGTGGTGCCTGTGCTCATATCCTGAAAGCTGCCGGCAGTGGAGGTCGCGAAGACGTATCCTACAATGTCCTGAGCCGTTGCCAATGCCGCGCTGAACAGCAGGGCAAATACCAAAAACGTGATTTTCTTCATACCTTTTCTCCTCTGGGCGATTTGCGCGATCTTTCCTTCCGCGGGGATTAAAACAACGGCAAATTTTCCGCGTAACATCCTGTTATGCAGGAGGCAAACCCCGGTTATCGTTGTCGATCTTTAACTGATTACGCTATGTGAGTTCTTGCCGCAATGTCAAGATAATTTTTTTCCTCATTTACGGCCTTGCTCATAAATTCAGCATTACACTCAGCTTGTATCATTATTCCACCGGAACGGGGTTGCCAATAATTGTCAGCGAACTGCCCGGTGAAGTAAAGCAATCCCACCGATAGCTTTTTCCGGGAGCCTTTTCTCCGCGTTTCAGGACACTTTTTTGAGTTTCTATCCGCCCAGTTTTCACGGCTGGTATCAAGCTTGATACCAGCCGTGAAGTGAGGGCGGGAAGAGATTTATCCAGGTCAGTTCAGAATTCCAGGCCAGTGGCGCTTATT
>JAHYIU010000126.1 GCA_019429425.1 Candidatus Syntrophosphaera sp. | reverse complement strand
AGCCACAAGGCTTTTGAACAGCTCGGTCTGGAACTGGGGGACACCGTCACCCTGATCGGTTCAACTGTTTACGGCGCCATGGCGATGCAGAATTTCCAGGTGGCCGGAGCCGTGGATTTCGGCATCTCAGCCTTGGATACGGGAGCCGTTGTAGCGGACATCGCGGATATCGCCTCGATGTACGATATGCCTGGCGGCGCGGGCGAGATCCTGGCCTTTTTCCGGCATGGCGAGAACAAGCAACGGGAAGTGAAAGAAATCCGCGACGACTTCAACTCCCGGTTCTCCGGCGAAGACGAGTTCGACCCCGTGATGTTGACCATGATGGAGCAGAACAACCTTGGCTATTTGCTGAAGGTGATGGACGATTCCCTGGGTATCATGGGATTGGTGTTCATCATCCTGCTGGGCATCGTGCTCTGGAATTCGGGATTGATGAACGGCATCCGCCGCTGGGGAGAATTTGGTGTACGTCTGGCCATCGGCGAGCGCAAGGCGCAGGTATACAGGTCCCTTTTGGGCGAAGCTCTCGTGATCGGGGTCGTGGGTTCGGTCATCGGCATCATTATGGGCGGGCTGATCAGCCTCTATTTCCAGAAATACGGCTTCGACATGACCGCCTACAGCCAGAACTCGACCATCGCCGCGAACAACATCATCCATACAAAACTGAATCTGGAGGTTATCCTGACCAGCCTCATCCCCGGCATTCTGGCAACTGTCCTGGGCGCAGCCCTGGCCGGGATCGCCATTTTCAAACGCCAGACCTCGCAACTGTTCAAGGAGCTTGAAACATGAAACATTTTATCCTGCTGCTGCTTTTCTCCGCCGGCCTCCTCTGGGCGGCGCAGCCTGATCCCGCAGCCATCCTCAAGGCCATCGACGCGAACATGACCGCTTCCTCCGCCAAAAGCGTCACCCGCATGGTCATCCACGGCAAGCGCTCCTCCCGCACGGTGGAATCGATAAACTGGTCCCAGGGCAGGGATAAATTCTACACCGAATACACCGCCCCGCCCCGCGAAAAGGGCACCAAGATGCTCAAGGTGGGGGACAACCTCTGGATCTACGATCCCGGCACCGACCGCACCATCCAGATCTCCGGAAACATGCTCAAGCAATCCGTGATGGGCAGCGACCTTTCCTACGAGGATTTCATGGAGGATACGAGCCTGGAAGAGGATTACGCGGCCGTCATCGATAAAGATGCCACCTACGAGGGCAGAGAATGCTGGGTCATGACCCTGACGGCGAAAAAGCCCGGCCTGGCCTATCAAACCTGCAAACTCCACGTGGATAAGGAGCGCAACGTCATCCTCTACGAACAGCTTTACGCCAAGAGCGGGAAACTGCTCAAATCCGTCGCATACTCCGATGTCGCCAAAACCAGCAGCCGCTGGTATCCCCGCCGCGTCCTTTTCAAAGACGAACTCAAGGAGGGCAAAGGGACCGAGTATTTCGTGGACAGCATCGAGTTCGACGTCAGCATTCCGGCGGCCACTTTCACCAAGGCGATGCTGAAAAAGTGAATACCAGTTCCCAGGAGCGCTAAAAAACAGGTTGACTGATATAGCAGGACCAGATATAAGGAAAAAACGAGTCAATTTGAAAAAGGAAAAGGTGGACACGATGACCACAAAAACCAAGAAAGAAGCAGTTTCAGGGCTGTTTACCGGCCTCAGCGAGGATCTCGTCCGGGACTTCACCCATGACCTCAAGACAGTCAAATATGGCAAAGGCAAAACGATCCTGCTCGAAAACGAATCCGGTGCTTGCCTCTATGAAATTAAAAAAGGCAGGGTGGAGGTCAGCAAGGCCCTGGAAAGCAAGGAAACGCCCTTTGCCCAGCTTTCCGAGATGAAGGTTGGGGATTTCTTCGGCGAGATGAGCCTGCTCACCGACTCGCCCCGCTCCTGCACCGTGACAGCCCTCACCGACGTCGAGCTGCTGGAGATCCCCAAGGACGACTTCATCCGCCTCAGCTTAACCCAGCCGATCGTGATGTTCAACCTCATCCGCATCCTCTCCACCCGACTCCGCGTCACCAATGAGCGCTTCACGGAACTGATGAACGAGATGATCCGCAAAAACCGCCTCATG
Source organism: Candidatus Syntrophosphaera sp. (assembly GCA_019429425.1). NCBI lineage: Bacteria > Pseudomonadati > Candidatus Cloacimonadota > Cloacimonadia (SeqCode) > Cloacimonadales (SeqCode) > Cloacimonadaceae (SeqCode) > Candidatus Syntrophosphaera > Candidatus Syntrophosphaera sp. Next base: position 1,735 of record JAHYIU010000126.1, on the reverse strand, counting down.
GCCATTGGAATGACGGCCAGCAAGATCATCCACGACATCAAGACCCCCCTCACCGTGATCGTGCTCACCGCCCAGCTCATCGAAAGCCTCTTTCCGGACAGCCAGGAATTCACTTCCAGCATCGTCAGGCAGACCAAACTGGTGGACGAATTGGTGCGCGAGACACTGGATTACGTCAAGGGAACACCCCAGCCCATCCTGGTGCAGAAAGTTGACATGGACGCCTTCCTCAAAGACCTCAAGGATACCTACGGCGCCTCGCTGAAAAGCCGCGAGATCAAACTGGTGGTGGAAAACAAATGCAGCCAGCACGTCTATTTCGACGAAGAACGCATCCGCCGCGTGATCATCAACCTCCTCCGCAACAGCTCTGAAGCGATCGAGGAGAAAGGCGAGATCAGGATCAGCGCCAATCTGGCCTCGAACTGGCTGCAGATCAGCGTGATCGACAACGGGCCCGGCATCCCGGATAGCATTGCCTCGGACCTCTTCAAACCCTTCGTGACCTACGGCAAGCCCAACGGCACCGGCCTCGGCCTGCCCATCTGCGAAAAGATGGTGCAGGAACACTCCGGCCGCATGGATTACTACCCCGTCCAGCCCCACGGCGCCCGTTTCGACATCCGCCTCCCCCAAAACCTGAACTGATCACGCAATTTCGCCTATCCGGCCGCCCGGGCCGGAACTGTGGCGATCTGGTGCCGCCCAGGGAACCAAAGCTTGTCCCCGTGGAACTTTGGCCGTACACACCCCCAATATTGTTCGGGATGTGTACGCTGAATTCAGCACCGGCATAGTGTCCAGGCTTAAGGCACATGGCTGGGTTAACTGGCCGGGGTCGGTGGCCTGCCTCATAATAATGGCAAAATGGAACAATTATTGCGTTATATAAAGGAAAAAATTCTGGAGACGCCACGTGAAGCGAATTAGCTTGATCCTGCTTGTCATCTGCGCGCTGGCCCTTGCCTGGGCCGATGCCGCCAGAGAAAACCAAAATACGCCCCGTCCGGCTTATGCCGCCGACCTCATAAAGATAAAACTCAGCCCCGAAGCCATTCTCAGGGCCGATCTGCCCACCGGCCTCTATGCAGAAGCCGCCCGGTTCGGCCTGGAAGAGCTCGACCGGCTGATGCTGGAAACCGGAGCGACTGCCGTGATCAGGGCGCATCGGCGCTTGAACGACAAAGCCTGGGAAGCCGCGCACGGCTTCGACCGCTGGTTCCTGGTCCGCCTGAATGGGAAAATGGCTGCGGAGCAGGCTTTGGCAGAGTTCAAGGCCAGCCCTTTCGTCGAGGATTCCAGCTTCGAGCATTTCGCCTACACCCAGTTTACCCCCAATGACAGCTACTACGCCCAGAACTGGGGCCACAACAACACAGGCCAGGGCCCCGGCGGCGGCGGAGCGGGCTTTGACAGCAACGCGCCCGAGGCCTGGGACCAGCAGCAGGTCTTCGGCTCGCCGGATATCGTCATCGCCATCATCGACACCGGAGTCAACTACAACCATCCCGACCTCAACGACAACTGCGTCCCCGGCTACGATTACGGGTCGAATGACGACAATCCCATGGACAGCAACGGCCACGGCACCCAGTGCGCCGGAGTTGCTGCCGGAGAGGCCAACAACGGGATCGGGGTGGCCGGAGTGGCCGGCGGCTGCAGCATCATGCCGGTCAAGGTGATGAACAACAGCGGCCAGATGACCTTCACTTCCATCACCAACGGCATCACCCAC
>JAHYIU010000125.1 GCA_019429425.1 Candidatus Syntrophosphaera sp. | reverse complement strand
AGGTAAAAACAGTTGTTTATGATAAGACCGGCACCCTCACCACCGGCGACATGAAGCTGGAAAAAGTGTTCGTGAAAGACGGAGGCGAGCCAGTCGAATTGCTGCAAACCCTCTACCTGTGCGAATACACCTCCTCCCACCCCTTCTCCCGGGCCATCAAAAGCGCCTTTGACGGAGATTACGACAGCAAAAAGGTCAACGCCTATTCCGAGTATCCGGGCAAAGGCGTTTTGCTGGAGTATGGCGGAGACCGCCTGATCGCGGGTTCGGAGGCATTTTTACGGGAATTCGGCTTTGTCGATCTGATCCGCCCGGACGCCCTGAGCTTGGTCCACGCCGCCAAAAACGACTATTACCTGGGCTGCGTTACCTTTTCCGACGAGCTCAAGCCTGGCATTAAGGATGCCCTTTCATCCCTGAGAAAACAAGGCGTAAACAGCAACGTCATGCTTTCCGGCGACCGGCAGGCCAAAGCGGAAAAAGTGAGCCGGGAACTTGGTTTGGACCATTTTTATGCGGAACTGCTGCCAGGCCAGAAACTGGCCAAACTGGAGGAGATCATCCACAGCGCGGAAGGCAAGGTCGCCTTCGTGGGCGACGGCATGAACGACGCCCCCTCGCTGGCCCGCGCGGACGTGGGCATCGCCATGGGCGGGATCGGAAACCAGGCCTCGGTTGAGACCGCGGACGTGGTGCTGCTGAACGACAAGCCTGGCCAATTGAGCGGGCTGTTCCGGATCGCCCGCGCCACTGGTGCCGTCGTCAGACAAAATATCGCCATCGTCCTGGGGGTAAAGGTTCTGGTGATGGTTCTGGGCGTTGGCGGGATCAGCGGGCTGTGGGAAGCGATCATCGCGGACGTGGGCGTTACCCTGCTGGTGATCTTCAATTCCCTGCGCATGCTGCGTTCCCAACGCGGCGCTTGACAAAAAGGGCGGGGCAAACTATCATGCAAAAAAATCGATTAAATTGACAATAGTGGAGAAACCATGCCCATAAATATCACCCTGCCCGACGGCTCCGTAAAAAGCTATGAGCAGCCCGTTTCCGCCCTCGCGGTGGCTGAAGAGATCAGCCCGCGCCTGGCCGAAGCCTCGATCTGCGCGGAGATCGACGGAAAACTGCATGATCTGAACCATATCATGGATAAAGACGCCAGCCTTGTCCTGCATACTTTCAAGACTGATACCGGCAAGGACATCTACTGGCACAGCACCGCCCATCTGATGGCCCAGGCCGTCAAACAGCTTTTCCCCAATGTGAAGGTCACCATCGGTCCGGCCATCGAACAGGGTTTTTATTACGACTTCGACCGCGACGAACCCTTTACCGAAGAGGAACTGGCCCGGATCGAGGATAGGATGCGCCTGCTCAGCCAGCAGAACCTGGTCTATGAGCGCAGGGAACTGACCAAAGCCGAGGCGGTTGAGATCTTTACCAAGCTGGGCGAGGATTACAAGATCGAGATTTTACAAGAGATCCCGGACACCGATATCATCAGCACCTACCGGCAGGGCGATTTCATCGACCTCTGCCGCGGCCCCCACATCCTGGATACCGGCAAGCTCAAGGCCATCAAGCTGCTCAAATCCTCCGGCGCCTATTGGCGCGGAGACGAAAAGAACAAGATGCTGCAAAGGATCTACGGCATCAGCTTCCCCACCCAGAAGGAACTGGACGAATATCTGGAATTCCTGCGCCAGGCGGCTTTGCGCGACCACCGCAAGCTGGGCAAGGACCTGGACCTCTTTTCCATCAACGACGACATCGGCCCCGGCCTGGTGCTTTGGCATCCCAACGGCGCCATGATCCGCCACCTGATCGAAACCTACTGGAAGGAAGAGCATCTCAAGCGCGGCTACAAGCTGGTTTACACCCCGCACGTGGGACGCGCCAACCTTTGGGAGACCAGCGGACACCTGGGCTTTTACAAGGAAAACATGTATGCCCCGATGGATGTCGAAGGGCAGGAATACTACATAAAACCGATGAACTGCCCCTTCCATATCGCCATCTACAACAGCAATCTGCACAGCTATCGCGAGTTACCCCTGCGCCTGGGCGAACTGGGAACCGTCTACCGCTACGAGCGCTCCGGCGTTTTACACGGTTTGATGAGGGTCCGCGGCTTCACCCAGGACGACGCCCACATCATCTGCACCCCGGACCAGCTCGACGGCGAGGTGGAAAAGCTGATCGTTTTCTCCCTGGACATGCTCAGGCACTTTGGCTTCCAGGAATTCCTGATCTATCTGAGCACCATGCCCGAGGCCAAGGTCGGCGATCCCCAGGATTGGGAAACCGCCACCGCCAGCCTGCGCCAGTCCCTGGAAAAACTCGGCCTGGCCTATGAAGTGGACGCGGGCGGCGGCGCTTTTTACGGCCCCAAGATCGATATCAAGATCAAGGACGCCATCGGCCGCGCCTGGCAATGCACCACCATCCAGTTCGATTTCAACGAGCCGGAGCGCTTCAAGATGAGCTATATTGGAGCGGATAACGCCCAGCACCGGCCTTTCATGATCCATCGCGCCATCCTGGGTTCGGTCGAGCGCTTTTTCGCCACCCTGCTGGAATACCATTCCGGAAACCTGCCGCTCTGGCTCTGCCCGGTGCAATTGGTTATCCTGCCGATCACCGACGGCCAATTGGAATACGCGCGCAAGATCGAGGAACAGATGAATCTCCTCGGATTGCGCTGCGAGGTGGATGCCCGCAACGAAAAGATCGGCTACAAGATCCGCGAGGCCGAGATCCGCAAGGTCCCCTTCATGTGCATTCTGGGCAAAAAAGAGCAAGAAAACGAGACTCTCACCCTACGCCAGCACACCGTCGGCGACCTTGGCTCGATGAGCTTTGAAGACGCCGTGAAGCGGATCCGGGATGGCTCCTGACACATGCGGCAGATCTTGGGTAGAGCAGACCAGGCCCATCGGCCGTTTTTGGCTCTTGGGCGGGAGGTGACATGAGTATCATCGGCCAATTGCAGCAAGAGCTGAAGCTGGAAGCAGAGGCCATCCTGCGCGTGGCGGAGCAGCTCGATCCGGCGCAGGCCGAGAAAGCATTTCAGATCCTGAAGGATTGCCAGGGCAAGGTGGTCCTCACGGGGGTCGGCAAAGCCGGGATCATCGCCAGAAAGGTCTCCGCGACCCTGGCCAGCACTGGCACGACCTCGATCTTTCTCCACGCCGCGGAAGGCATCCATGGCGACCTGGGCATGCTTCAGCCCGCGGATGTGGTGATGGCCATCTCCCACAGCGGCAACACCCAGGAACTGCTATCCATCATCCCTTTCATCAAGTTCATCGGCATCAGGCTGATCGCCCTCACCGGCAATGTCCAGTCCCCACTGGCCCAAGCGGCCGACGCGGTTTTGGATTGCAGCATCCCGGCGGAATACGAGGCCCTGGGCATGGTTCCCACCTCCAGCACCACCGTCGCTTTGGCTTTGGGAGACGCTTTGGCCATCCTCCTGCTCAAGGAAAAGAATTTCTCCCTGGCCGATTTCGCCCGTTTCCATCCCGGCGGCAACATCGGCAAGAAACTGCTCCTGAAAGTGCGCGACCTGATGCACTCTGGCGAGGAATTGCCCCAGGTGGCGGAATCCGAAACAATGAGCGGCGTGATCCTGGAAATGACCTCCAAAAAGCTCGGTTGCGCGGCTGTTGTGGACGAGGATCAGCGCCTGGCGGGCATGATCACGGACGGAGACCTGCGCCGCCAGATCCAACTCAAGCAGGAAAACCTTTTGTCCCACAGCGCCCGCGAATGCATGACCCCCAAGCCCAAGCGCTGCCAGCCGGATGAACTGGCCGCCGAAGCCCTCAACCTGATGGAGCGCCACCAGATCACCATGCTGCCTGTTGTCGACTCCGATGACAGGGTGGTAGGCATGCTCCACATGCACGATCTCGTCCG
>JAHYIU010000124.1 GCA_019429425.1 Candidatus Syntrophosphaera sp. | reverse complement strand
GTTGTGGGTGGCACCGCGGATGGTGATCCGGCGCTCATCTGCTTTCACCCTCTGAGCCGGGATGGGAATGGTCAGGCGCCCGCTCAGATATGCCCCGGTGAGGGATTTGGGGTTTTTGACTATCTCCCCGACACTGCCCTGGGCAACGATCTCACCGCCATGAATGCCCGCCCTGGGCCCAAAATCGATGATCCTGTCGCCGCTGCGGATCGTATCCTCGTCATGCTCCACCACGATCACGGAATTGCCCAGGTCCCGAAGCTGGCATAGCATTTGCACCAGACGGGTGTTGTCCCGCTGATGCAGGCCAATGCTGGGTTCGTCCAGGATATACATCACCCCCACCAGTTGGCTGCCGATCTGGCTGGCCAATCTGATCCTCTGGCTCTCGCCGCCGGATAGGGTGGGCGAGCGCCGGTCCAGATTCAGATAGTGCAGGCCCACGCTTTGCAGGAAGCCCAGGCGATTCTTGATCTCCTTGAGCACCTCGGAGGCGATGATGAGCTGGTTGCCGCTGAGCGTGAGCCCGGAAAAGAAATCCAGGGCCTCGCTCACGCTGTAGGCGGTCAGTTCGGAAATGTCCTTGTCCCCGATCCTCACGGACAGCGAACTGGGTTTCAGCTTTTTGCCGTCGCATTCAGGGCAGGGCTTGTCGCCCAGGTACTGCATGTAATAGCGCCGCATTTCCTCGGATGTGGTCTCATGCATCCTTCTCTGCAGGGTGGGGATCACTCCTTCGTGGCGCATCATGAATTCACCAGAGCCGCGCTCATTCTGCCAGGCGATCTTGAACTTTTTGCCCTTGGAGCCGTAAAGGATGAGCTGTTTGACGATGTCCGGAAGCTTGTACCAAGGGTCCGTGAGTGAAAAACCATAGGCTTTGGCGAGGTTGCGCACCGTGTTCAGGGTCCAGCTGTCTTTCTTGGCCTCCAGGCGCCCCCAGGGTGCGACGGCTCCCTCCATGATGCTCAATTCGGGATCGGGCACGACCCGGTCCGGATCGAATTCCAACCTGTAGCCCAATCCATTGCAGAGCGGACAGGCACCGATCGGGCTGTTGAAGGAAAAATGCTGCGGGGATAGCTCTTCGAAACCGATGTTGCAGCGGGCGCAGGAATTGGTGGCTGATAGGAGTTGGAACTCCTTATCATCTATGAATTCAATCTTGACCAAGCCCTGGGCCAGCTTCAGCGCCAATTCCAGTGAATCCGCCAGGCGCGATTCCACCCCCGCCTTGATCACGATCCGGTCGATCACCACATCGATGCTGTGTTTGCTCTTCTTGTCCAGGATTATCTCTTCATCCAAATTGCGCGGAACGCCATTGATCACCACCCGCACGAATCCTTCCTGGCGCAATTCTTCCAGTTCCTCTTTATGCTCTCCCTTGCGTTCCTGGACCAGGGGTGCCAGGATCTGCAGCTTGGTCCCCCCGGGCTTTTGCATCAGGTACTCGATCATCTGGTCGATGGTCTGGGAGCCCACCGGATCTCCGCATATATGGCAAAATTGCTTTCCCACCCGGGCGTAGAGGACCCTCAGATAGTCATAGATCTCAGTGACCGTGCCCACTGTGGAGCGGGGATTCTTGCTGGCGGCCTTCTGTTCGATGGAAATGGCCGGTGAAAGCCCTTCGATGTAATCCACCCGGGGCTTTTCCATCTGCCCCAAAAACTGGCGCGCGTAGGCTGAAAGCGATTCCACATAGCGACGCTGGCCTTCGGCGTAGAGTGTGTCGAAAGCCAGGGAGGATTTTCCCGAGCCGGACACGCCGGTGAAAATGATCAGCTGATTGCGGGGGAATTCCAGGTCGACGTTTTTCAGATTATGTTCGGAAGCGCCTTTTATCACTATTTTCGTCTTCAATTTGACTCCTTGATGCCGCGCAGGGAATTTGAAACGCAGTGATTTGTCAAATGAAATGTATTGCCTGTAGAGACGCGAACCTTTAGGGACCGCTATTCGAGGCCAAAGCCGCCAGGATATGAAAATTGGCTGCGATTTTGCTTGACAATAAATGCCTCAAAGACATTATGGCTATATGAGGTCAAAAATGAGAAGATCAATACTGCTGACAAGCTTGCTGCTCAGCTTCTGCATGGGGGCTGGAGCCCTGTCCATATTTGACGTCCAATACACCACTTCCCGCGGAGTGGATGGTTCATATCCATCTCCCTATCTGGGCAAGACCGTGACGCTCGAAGGAGTGGTCACTGCCCGTGATTACCGCGGCGGGGGATTCTTCCTCTCCGAGCCGGTCAGCGGCGCCTGGAGGGGCATCCTGGTCAACGACACGGCCTACGGTCCCGCCGTGGGAAACTACATCCGGATCACTGGTGAAGTCGCCGAAACCTTTGGCATGACCTGCCTCCGCAACATCAGCAGCTACCGTCTGCTGGATGCCAACCGCACCCTGCCCAATCCCGTCATCATCAGTTCCGGCCAGTTGGCCAATCCCCTCGAGGCTGAAGCCTATGAGGGTGTCTACGCCAGGATCGTCAACACCACCACTTCCGGCACCAAGACCAAAAACGGCAGATTCATGGTCAATGACGGCAGCGGCCAGGCCAGCGTCGTGTTGGGCAGCTTTGGCGGCAGGAGCTCCACTCCTCCGGTTGGGACCCAATACTCCCAGATCGTGGGGATCGTGGTCTTTGGCTATGGCGAATATTCGCTGAACCCCATTTCCTCTTCGGACATGCAGATGCAACAGCCAGTTTCCGTTCAGAACCGGAGCTGGGGCAAGATAAAATCAATCTATAAATAGACCTAAGGAGTGACAACCATGAAAAAGCTTTTGAAGACAGCTCTCGTTCTGGGGGGAACGGCGCTTGCGGCCCATTTCGGACTCAAGGCATACAAGCGCATCAACGGCATTGTCAAGTTATCCAAGTCCCTGCCTGAATTTTTGAACAATGTTTATGGGGAAAAGCCCAAAGTCAGCATCAACCAGACCTTCAACATGATGGCCATCAAACTCGGATTCTCCCAGGAAGTTTTGGACAAACACACCGACATCGAGACCACCGTGCGCGAATACATCGACGACTTCTATCCCGAACTGGCCAAGTGCTCGATCGATATCGAAGTCCATGCCAAAGGCGAGGAAGAAGGCGGGGAAGTTGTGATCGAAACACCTCTGGAAGAAGAAAAAGAATAACCCCAATTTACACAGCATAGAAAAAACCCGCGTCCATCTCCGGACGCGGGTTTATCTTTATCAAACAACAGGTCTCAATAATAGAGATCGCGTTTGCCAGCTTTCATCTCAGCCAGCTTGGCGGTCACGGAGGCCCGCATGTTCCCGTCAGCGATCTTGGCCAGTTCGCTTTCGATCAGTTCCAGTCCGGCCTGCAGGGTCCGCTCCGAAGAAAAGTCGTGGAGGTATTCCGCGAAAGTCAACAGCGCGTTGGGAGTGCAGAAACGTTTGACGAAGCCGGGAATGGCAAACTCCATGAAATGCTCTCCTGTCCTTCCCGCGCGGTAGCAACTGGTGCAAAAGGAGGGAATGTAGCCATCTTTGGCAAGCTCATGAATCACGTCGTCCAGGCTGCGGGTGTCGCCCAAAACGAATTGGCTCTTTTTCCTGGATTCATCGTCCTTGGCGGAGTAATCACCCACCCCGATGCTGGATCCCGCGTCGATCTGGGAAACTCCGTAGCGCAAAACTTCCTTGCGGATAGCCACAGGCTCCCGGGCAGTGAGGATCATCCCGGTATAGGGCACGCTGAGGCGGATCACGGCGACCAGGTGTTTGAAGTCCTCGTCCGAGACCTGATGGGGCGGATGCTCAGTGAAATCAGTCCCGATGGCGGGCTCGATCCTGGGGAAGGAGATGGTGTGGGGTCCGACGCCAAAGGCCTGTTCCAGGTGGATCGTGTGGTAAAGCAGGCCCATCACCTCGAATTTCCAGTCGTAGAGGCCCATCAAGGCGCCGATGCCCAGGTCGTCGATCCCGGCCTTCATGGCGCGGTCGAGGCCGTCCAGCCTCCAGAGGAAGCTGCTTTTGGGGCCGCGGGGATG
>JAHYIU010000123.1 GCA_019429425.1 Candidatus Syntrophosphaera sp. | reverse complement strand
GTGTCTTGGAATGTATTTTCGCACATGACCCAAATCATTCAACCGATGGACATAATGTATAGGTTATTCGTTTTAAGGTAAGTGATTATAACATTAGCATGCCACTTTTTTGGGGGTATGCCTTAAAGTTTCGAAGGGGTTTCTCGCAGATTAACGTAAAAAACAGCCTCTCACAGATAACACGGATCACGGATTTAAAGGGATATGGGGCCACGAATGACGCCACCACGTCAATCCGTTCTCCCAAAGCATCTTTTGATTGACAAAAAGAGGTCAGACGAGGATATTGTTTAAATGGGTCAGAATGACCGGACTGAGAGGCGAAGGAGAGATAATGCCCAAAAAGAGCCAGGCTTTTCATGAGTTCATGCCGGAGCAGGTGTGGAAATGGAAGCTGATGGAAGAGCGCTTTGACCACGTGCTGAAGCTGCACGACTATCACGAGATCCGCCTTTCCGTGTTGCAGGATTTCGAGGTGTTGCAAAAGGGAATACAGACCCTGATGGTGGGCAGCGAGGCTGAACGGGTGGCGGAAAGGACGCTGAACCTATGCCAGCCGGACGGGAACCTGAGCCTGCTGAGCCTGCGCCCGGAAGGTACGATCAGCGTTTTGCAACACACGGCACGCAGCCACAAAAAGGGCGAGATCCACCGCTACTACTACCACGGGCCGATGTTTCGCAAGGCGCGGGACGGCAGCGCGATCGAATCCTTCCAACTAGGGGTGGAACTTCTGGGCAGCGACAGCATCTTCTCCGAAAACGAGGTGATCAGCCTGGGAATCAGGTTGCTGCGGGACCTGGGCTTCCGGGAAGCCAGCCTGCGGCTGAACAGCTATGGCTGCGATAGTTGCCGGCGCAAGTTCTTCACGGACGTCTGTGCCTTTCTGGAGAAGCACCGGGACGAGTTTTGCGACAACTGCTATGAGGAACTCTGTGCCAATCCTTTCGCCGACACGCGCTGCGAGAGCAAAAGCTGCCGCCATGACGCCTGGGAGGGGCCCGAGATCGGGGCCTACCTCTGCAAGAAATGCCAGGCCAATTTCTCCCAGATCAAGAAGATCCAGGCTAACCTCGGCCATTCCTACAAGGTGGACCCGCGCCTGTTCAAGAATTTCGCCTATTACAACGAGACCGTGTTCGATTTCGTGGTGGCCCCAAGCGGAAAAGAAACGTCCGTGGGCGGTGGGGGCAGGTACGACTACCTTTCCGAGCGGATAAACGGGCGCAAGCTGCCGGCCGTGGGCTTCTACCTCGATCTGGACGAACTGTTCCGGCTGATGGAGTCCCGCGGGCTGTTCCTGCCTTCGGGCGAAGACTTTGCCGTCTATCTTTGCGCCCAGTCGCCGGACATGGACATGATGCTGCTCCAGATCGCCCAGGAACTGCACGGGCAAAACATCAAGACCGTCCTCAGCACGGAGATCAGCAGCACGGAAGCTGAACTGAAGAACGCCCGCTCCGCCCGCTGCCACCTGATGATCGCCATCCGCGAGGAAAACATCCGCGAAGGCAAGCTGCTGCTGCATAACCTGGGCCGGGAAGATCAGGCTTACATAGCTTTGAACCGGCTGGCGGAATCCATCGGGATCGCCCGCAAATCCTTGAAAAAATAACAATAGGAAGTACAACCATGCAATCAATCAGCACCAACCACGCCGCCGAGGCCGTGGGACCCTATTCCCAGGCGGTCATGAAAGGCAATATGCTCTTTGTGTCCGGCCAATTGGGCATCGATCCGGCCAGCGGACAAATGGAACAAGGCTTTGAAGCCCAGGCCAATCGAGTGTTCAGCAATGTCAAGGCTATCCTGGAAGCCGCGGGAATGCATCTGGCCGATGTCGTGAAGGTGAGCGTGTTCCTCAAGGACATGAACGACTTCGCCGCCCTGAACGAGATCTACGCGCGCAATTTCAGCTCGCCCTTCCCGGCCCGCGAGGCGATCGAGGTGGCCAGGCTGCCCAAAGACGGGCAGGTCGAGATCTCCGTGATCGCGATGAGGTAGGGCCATGGGCATCAGCACCAAGACCGGAGACAGCGGCCAGACCTCGCTTTACAGCGGGGAACGGGTTTGGAAAGACGACCCGCGCGTGGACGCCTACGGCTCGCTGGACGAGCTGGACGCCCATATCGGGGAAGCCCGGCATTATGTGAATGACCCCGGTGCCAGGGACATCCTCGAGGACGTGCAGGAAAAGCTGTACCGGGTTATGGGCACCCTGGCCTCCAAAAGCGGGGATTATCCGCATTCCGTCACAAACGCTGATGTTGAGCAGCTCACGGCTTTGATTACCAGACTGGAGGAAAAGACGCCCCTGAAGGGATTCGTCCTCCCCGGCTCGCTGCCCTCCTCAGCCAAGCTGGACATCTGCCGCACCATCGCCCGCCGCGCCGAGAGGCACGTGGTCACCCTTTCCCGCTCCGAACAGGTCGCGCCACAGCTTATGCAATTTGTGAACCGGCTTTCCGACCTCTTCTTCATCCTGGCCAGAAGCCTGGAAGCTGCCGAGGGGGCGATCCGCTATGAGGAGCATCAGAATAAATGATCATAATCAGATAAGGAGTTTGACATGTACAAGATAGTGCTTGTCCGCCACGGGGAAAGCCTGTGGAACAAGGAAAACCTCTTTACCGGCTGGACGGACGTGGACCTTTCGGAAAAAGGGACGGAGGAGGCCCACACCGCGGGCCGGCGCCTCAGGGAAGAGGGCTGGGTGTTTGATGAAGCCTGGACCTCCGTGCTCAAGCGCGCCATCCGCACGCTGTGGATCGCGCTCGATGAGATGGACCTGATGTATCTGCCCATCCATCACGACTGGCGCCTTAATGAACGCCACTACGGTGCTTTGCAAGGGTTGAACAAGGCTGAGACCGCCGCCCGCTACGGTGAGGAGCAGGTCAAGATCTGGCGCCGCAGCTACGACATCCCGCCGCCAGCTTTAGACCTGGACGATCCACGCTATCCGGGCAAAGACCCGCGCTACGCGAATCTATCCCCGGATCAGGTCCCGCTCTGCGAATCGCTCAAGGACACCTGCAAGCGCGCCATGCCTTTCTGGGAGGAGGTGATCATCCCCAGGCTGGTCGCCGGCCGCAGAATGATCGTTTCCGCCCACGGCAACAGCCTCCGCGCCATCGTTAAGAACCTCGACCAGATCAGCGACGTGGATATCCCCAGCCTGAACATCCCCACCGGGATCCCTCTCATCTATGAATTCAATTCCGACCTCAGCGTGAACAAGCGCTATTACCTGGCCGACCCGGATGAGATCGCCAAAGCAGAGGCCGCGGTCGCCAACCAGGGGAAAGCGAAGGAGTAGATTTTTCTTGACGGAACCCGGCAGGGACAGAAATTGGCAAAAAAACCAAGGAGAAACAAATGGCTGTTAAAATTGATAAAGACACCTGCATCGGCTGCGGCGCCTGCGTGGACGTTTGCCCCGTGAGCGCCCTGGCGATGAAAGACGACAAAGCCGAGTGTGATGAATCCGCCTGCATTGATTGCGGCGCTTGCATCGCCTCCTGCCCCGTACAGGCTATTTCCGAATAGGCCACGGGCATGATTTGAACGCGGAAGAGGGCAATGCTCTCTTCCGCTTATCTTTTACCGAACATTTTTGGGAGGTTACCATGAAGCGCGGATTCTTGTTTTGTTTCGTTTTGCTCAGTATATCCATCCTGACCGGCACCGACGTCAGCGGCATCCAATCCGGCACCTGGACGCTTGCCAACAGCCCTTACAACGTGATCGGCGACGTCACCATCCCCGCGGGCAGCGACCTGCTCATCCAACCCGGGGTTTTGGTCAACGTGATGGGCAATTACCGCATCACGGCGCAGGGAACCCTTACTGCCACAGGGACGGAGGCAGACAGCATCCGCTTTGAGAGCGGCCAGACCGATCCCAACGCCCTCTGGGTGGGCATCCGCCTGGAAAACGAAAGCCAGATCAGCAACATCCAGTTTTGCTACATCGAAAAGGCCACCTATGGGATCAATTCCATCAATTCACCGGCCAATATCTCCTACAACCGCTTCAACCTCAATGAGAAGGGTATCCA
>JAHYIU010000122.1 GCA_019429425.1 Candidatus Syntrophosphaera sp. | reverse complement strand
TCCTGGGCTCCCAGCCTGGCCGCGTGTTCAGCGCTTTGGAACTTTGCCTGCGTATCGACCTGCATCCCGACGACCCCGCTCTGCTGCTGGCGAGTCTGGAAACTGGCGATACCAATGTCCCCTATTGTGACGCCCGGGCCCTGCGTGAATACCACGCCCGCTCCAACCAGCTCCGCAAAATGAGGGAGGAACTGCTCCGCGAAGACCCCACTGCCGATTGCTCTGATATCGACTGGGAATACGGCTTCCTGATGGCCGAGATCCGCCGCAACACCAAGCCCCGAGGCGGCATCAAGAACCACGCCCCCGGCCGCAAACACGCCTACCTGCGCCTCAGAAACTCGCTTGCCCGCCTCATCGCCCGCGCAGCCAAAGAAAATCCCGCCCTGGCCGCATACATCAAGCGCTATCTGCGCACCGATTACGGCTTCGCCTGGTACGGGGACCAGATCGTTCTGCCGGAGCGTGAATCCGTCCAAAGCGAACTGCCCCTGGCCGCGTGAGGCAAGCGCTCAGGCCGCAAGGGGACCGGGCCGGTTGAATCAGCCGGGAACGCGCTCCAGGGCCTGCTCCAGGTCGGCTATGAGGTCTTCCGTGTCTTCGATGCCCACGGAATAGCGCACGAGGTCGTCGGTGATGCCGGCTTGCTGCTTGGCGGCTGGCCCCACCTTGGAATGGGTCATGGAGGCGGGGTGTTGGATGAGGGTTTCGACTCCGCCCAAAGACACGGCCAGGGTGGCGACGCGCACGTTGTCCATGAGGACGCGTCCGGCTTCCAGCCCGCCTTTCAGGCCGAAGGAGATCATCGCGCCTGGTCCGGACATCTGTGCTTGGGCCAAGGCGTATTGCGGATGGGAAGGCAAACCGGGGAATTTCACCCATGCGACCCGGGGATGCTGTTCCAGCCAGGCGGCGATCTTCATCGCGTTGGCCTGGGCGCGTTCCAGACGCACTCCGAGGGTCTTCAGGCCGCGGCTCACCAGAAAGGCCTGATGGGGATCCATGCAGCCGCCCAGGTTCGTCATCACGCCGTGCAAAAGCTTGTGATCGGCTTCCGTTTTGGCGATGATCACGCCGCCCACCACGTCCGCGTGGCCGTTTATGAACTTGGTGATGGAGTGCAAAACGATGTCTGCGCCCAGGTCCAGAGGGCGCTGCAGGCAGGGTGAGCAAAAGGTGTTGTCCACCGCGAGGCGGATGCCGCGCTGGCGGCAAAGCTCCGCGCAGGCGGCGATATCGGTGATGGCCATGGTGGGATTGGCCGGGGTTTCGATGTAGAGCAGCCTGGTATTGGGCTTCAAGGCCGCTTCCACCCGCGCGATGTCGCTGCTGTCCACAAAGTCCGCGCTCACTCCGAAGCGGCTGAAATGCTTCTCCAAAACCCCGCGCGAAGGGCCATAGACGGCATCGGTGGAAACGATGTGCGCGCCGGCTTCCAGGCAGGCCATATAGACCGTGACCACAGCCGCCATGCCGCTGGCGGTGGCGATGCCGCCCCAGCCGTGCTCGAGGGCAGCCATGGCGTCTTCCAAAGCCCTCACTGTGGGGTTGCCGAGGCGGGTGTAGATGTAGCCGCCGCTCTCGCCCGCGAAGCAGTCGGCGCCGTCTTGGGCGTCGCTAAACGCGAAAGTGGAGGTCTGGTAGATGGGCGTGACCACCGCATTTAGTGAGTCGGGCTGCTTTCCGGCGTGGATGAGCAGGGTGTCAGTTTTCAAGTCTTTATGCATGCTGTTCCTTCCTTGGTCAGTTTCGCCGGCAGAACCGCGCGGAGGCGCGTGTCCGGCCGCTGGGCTAACTCTTTGCGGTGCCGGGATTTTGTCAACCCGCAAAAAGCCCGCCGCTTTTCCCCATGCTCATCAGCCCGACCTCTGGCTAAAAAAAATAGCTGCCTCTTCGCGCGGAGTGGACATTGTTCCAAATTTAAGTCCCGCAGTGAAATGTGCCCGATCGCGTGGGCGGGGATTCAAGCGCTTGTGGATGTTCCGGGCCTTTCCCAAAAGCCTGCCGGATTAGCGCTTGCGAGTTCCGTTTTAGCAGCCAAAACCGGGCAAGAATGCTGTTGACACAAATCTGCCTCCCAAATATAGGTGCCGGTGTCTGAATTTGGGAGGTTCGTCGTGACCAGCAAAAAGCCCGATCTTGAGGCCCTGCAAGCCCTCGCGGGGGAGAGTTTTCCCCAGTCCGTTGTCCGCACCTATAAAGACGCCTTTGCCCTGGCCTCCAAGCTTTGCGGCGCGGGCGTCCCCCAAGCCCATTACTGGTGCGGCTGCCTCTATCTCTCGGGCCGGGGTGTGCCCAAAAACGTTGTGGATGGCCACCGCCATCTGCTCCTGGCCGTTTGCCTCGATCCCGCCTGCGTTGAGGCCTTGGTCGCGCTTTCCGATTGTTATCGCCGCGGAATCGGCGCGGAAGCCAATCCCATCGAGGCCTACATCTGGGCGATCCTGGCCCGCGCTGAGAATGACGAACTGGTCTCCGACGAACTGCTCGGCGCCCTGGAAAACGAGATCGGCTCCCCCATCGTCACCAAACGGGCCCAGCGCGAGGCAAACGAGCGCTATCAGCTGCGCGGCCGGGGCGAACTGACCCCCGAATACTGCCTGGAGCGCGCCTCCCGCTACAAACCCCCCGCGGAACGCGAGGCAGGATTCACTCGCGCCTATTTCAAGGCGGACGCCGTTGCCTCCGCCTCAAAGCTTGACCGGATCAGGAAATGGAGGATCGAGAACACCCGCGACCTCACCCTCGCCTATTTCCTCGAGACGAACAAGATCACCTTCCGCCACACCAGAAGCAAGCAGACCTTCAAAGCCCGGGATATCTTTTCCGAGCGTTGCCTCTCGCTGCTCAAGGTCTATTGGGACGCCCGCCAGGGCCAGGCCACGCTGGATTACCACGCCCGCCAGGGCCAGGCCACGCTGGATTACCACGCCCGAAATGTGGCCGCCGACGCCGGCTGCAACAGGGAAAACCACAGTATCGTGGATGACTTCAACCACGAATTCCGCAAGCTCTTCGGCCTGGATACCCGCCACAAGGCCTTCCGCTGGCTCGGAAAGGGCAAAGGCAGGCAGCTCGCCGCCCTCATCACCCTCGAGATCATTTAGACACACCCTTTTCCAAACCCGTTTTCTCACGCGATCCGGGTTTTTGGTTGCCCATGAGAATCGTGAGAAAATCTATTTTCACTTTTTTTCATTTGTATCTCCTTGGCAATCAACAACATCTGATTTCAGCATAACCCCCTTTTCTCACAGATTTCTCACCTGAGAACGTAGTAGTGTGGACCCCGGTTTTCCGGGGGACTACTTAACCAAGGAGGTACGCAATGTACCCCATTTTCAACCCCACACTGCTCATGGGCAAGGCCGACAACGCCGCGCCCGCCCTCAACCCCGAAGCGGAGTTCATCATCCTGGATCCGGACTCCAGAGACAGGGCCAAACCCGCGCCCAGGCCCGATCTCTCCTTTGCCGACGGCGGGGAGAGGAGCAACAGCGCCATCAAGTATCCCGTGACCATTGGCAAGAAGGTCACGGCGCCCAGCGTGATCGCCATCCGGGACATCGCGCACGTGATCGAATCCATCAAGACCGGCTTCGTGGAGGGGACCGACCTGCGCGCCCTGATCCACACCATCCGCAACCAGCCCAATCAAGACCTGGCCAAAGCGATGAAGACCGGCCTGCCCTGGTTTTGCGGCGCGGTCTGCGAGCGCTTCCGCTCCAACGCCACGGTGCAGAGCGCCCAATTCATGCTCTTCGACCTCGACCACGTTCCGGACATCGAAGGCATGAAGGCCGCGGCAATCGCGAAACTCCCCTTCGTCCGCTACGCCTTCCGCTCGGTGCGCGACGGGGTGAAGCTGATCGCCCAGCTCGACCGGCCCATCACGGTGGAGGAAGAATTCCGCACCCTCTGGCGCTACCTGGCCCTGCGGGTGATGACCACCCTCGACCACCCTGTGGATTCCGCGCCTGACTGGGCCCGGGCCTGTTTCTTCAGCTTCGATCCCGGGTTGCTGCACAATTCCGGGTTCCGGCCGCTGGAGGTGGAAAAGGCGGGGCTGGAGGCCAAGCTGCTGTACATGATGGCAGCCTGCGCGGAGGAAGATCACGCTGGAGTCGAGCGAGGAACGAGCATGGACTCCAGCAATAACGGAGTAGCGGAAGTATATCCTGGAGTCCATGCGTGCCGGAATCA
>JAHYIU010000121.1 GCA_019429425.1 Candidatus Syntrophosphaera sp. | reverse complement strand
CCCGATGATCCATTGATCAGCAGATTGGGGACGCGGGTGGGAAAAACCGTGGGCTCCTTGCGGGTCTCGTCGTAGTTGGATTTGAAATCCACCGTGTCCTTGTCCAGCTCGTCGAGCATCTCCGTGGTCACCTTTTGCATCCGCGCCTCGGTATAACGCATGGCCGCGGGCGGATCTCCATCAATGGAGCCGAAATTGCCCTGTCCGTCGATCAGTGGATAACGCATGTTCCAGGGCTGGGCGAGGCGCACCAGGGTCGGATAGACGACCTGTTCGCCGTGGGGATGGTAGTTTCCGGAGGTATCGCCGGCGATCTTGGCGCATTTGCGGAAATGCCCGCCAGGCGAGAGATTCAGCTCGTGCATGGCGAAAATGATGCGCCGCTGTGAGGGTTTGAGCCCGTCGCGGATATCCGGCAGGGCGCGCGCGACGATCACGCTCATGGAATAATCCAGATACGCCTGGCGGAGCTGGTCTTCTATTTGCACATTGATTATCTTGGTCTTGTCGTCCATTCTATTCTCCAGTTTCCTTAGATATCGAGGTTTTGCACGTATTTGGCGTTGGCTTGGATGAACTCGCGGCGGGGTTCGACCTCGTCGCCCATCAGGATCGTGAACATGCGGTCGGCTTCGATGGCGTCGTCCATTTTCACGGAGATCATGGTGCGCCTCTCAGGATCCATCGTCGTTTCCCAAAGCTGTTCGGGGTTCATTTCGCCCAAGCCTTTGTAGCGCTGGATCACCACGCCTTTTTCGCCCAATTCCCGCACCGCGCTGTCACGTTCCCCTTCGCTGAAGACATAACGTTTCTGCTTGTTTTTGCGCACCAGGAAGAGGGGCGGCTTGGCGATGTAGATGTTCCCATTCTCGATCAGGGGCCGCATGTAGCGATAGAAGAAAGTGAGCAGCAGCGTGCTGATGTGGGCTCCGTCCACGTCCGCGTCCGCCATGATGATGATGTTTGAGTAGCGGATCTTGGAGATGTCAAAATCCTGCCCGATCCCGGCGCCGATGGCCAGGATGATCGGCTGGATCTTGTCGTTGTTCAAAACCTTGTCCACACGGGCTTTTTCGGTATTCAGCATTTTGCCCCAAAGTGGCAGGATGGCCTGGAAGGCGCGGTCCCGTCCCTGTTTGGCGCTGCCGCCGGCGGAATCTCCCTCAACCAGGAAGAGTTCTGTTTTGGCGGGGTCGCTGATCGTGCAGTCGGCCAGTTTGCCGGGAAGAGAGCCGCTTTCCAGAACGGATTTGCGGCGCGTCAGCTCCCTGGCTTTGCGGGCCGCCTCGCGCGAACGGGCGGCCAGGATGCTCTTCAGGGTGATCGTCTTGGCTTCACCAGGATGTTCCTCAAAATAGGTCATCAGCTTCTCATAGACGGCGGAATTGACGAAACCCTCCACCTCGCTGTTCTGCAGCTTGGTTTTGGTCTGCCCTTCAAACTGCGGGTTGGAGAGCTTGACGCTGATCACGGCCGTCAGCCCTTCGCGGATGTCTTCTCCGGAAGGGTTCACTTTCTCATTTTTGAGCAGGTCCGCGTTCTTGATGTAGGTATTCACCGCGCGAGTCAGGCCGCTCTTGAAGCCACTCAGATGCGTCCCACCCTCGGTGGTGTTGATGTTGTTGGCGAAGCTGAAGATGTTTTCCTGATAGCCTTCGTTGTATTGGAGCGCGACCTCGAATTCCAGGCCCTCACGGGCTGAAGCGACATGGATCGGGCTGGATCCGACGGGCTTTTTGTTGGTGTTCAGATACTCCACAAAACTGTTGATCCCGCCTTCATACTTGAAATCGTGCATGCGGTCGCTGCGCTCGTCTTTCAGTATGATCCGCACGCCCTTGTTCAGAAAGGCCAGTTCGCGCAGACGGGTGGTGAGGTAGTCGAAACTGAATTCCACAGTCTCGAAGATCGTGTCGTCCGGCTTGAATTTGATCACCGTGCCTTTGCGGTTCGTGTCTCCCAGGATCTCCAGACCTGTGACGGCCTTGCCCCGCTCATAGCGCTGGTAGTAGATCTTTCCGTTTTTGTGGATGCGCACTTCGAGATATTCCGAAAGCGCCACGACCACCGATACGCCCACACCGTGCAGTCCGCCGGAAACTTTGTAGGACTTGTTGTCAAACTTGCCGCCGGCATGCAGCACCGTCATCACCACCTGCACGGCTGGAAGGTTCTCTTCCTTGTGCATGTCCACCGGAATGCCGCGACCGTTGTCATCGACCTCAACCTCCCCTTCGGAGGTGATCGTGACCTTGATCAGGTCGCAATATCCGCCCAGGGCCTCGTCGATGGAGTTGTCCACAACTTCATAGACCAGATGGTGCAATCCACGCTCGCTGGTGCCGCCGATGTACATTGCCGGGCGCTTGCGGACTGCTTCCAGCCCTTTCATTACCTTAATTTGCTCTGCTGAGTAATCCTTGTTAGGCATAATCTATTGTCTCCTATATTGTTACACTATATGAAAAGCTCGCTTTGAGCCATTTTCCCTCGCCAGTTCGACAATTGAATTCATATCTGGTTGCCACATTGTCAGATATGGGGTTTTTGTCAAGAACAATCCGCAATAATTTTCAGTTTTTATCTGCTTATTTTTCAATGCTTTAGAGAAGCGGTGTGCAGACTTGGGCAAATCCCGGTAAGTGGACTGGCCAAAACTGCCTCCAAAAAAGCATTATCATCCCCCTGATCAGGCCTGATGGGCGTTTCCCTCCTCTTCACCCCTTCGCCCTTGGCTCCGCTCTCCTGATCATTGCGCTATCATTACGGACTCATTACGGACTTTGTCCGTAATGAGTCCGTATTGACACCGTATTGATAAGGGGAGCGATATGGGGGCGGCGGGTTGGCGATCTTCCCAAGTTATTGGCTGGCAATCAATTGCATGCTGGGCATGAAACTGGGGCAGATTTGCTTGAGATCCTTGCCGAAGCGGATAGAAAAAGATGCCGCTTAAACACGGCACCACTGAGTTAACAATTTCTTGCGGAGGATGAACTTAGCTCTTCACCTCGATCTCCACGCGGCGGTTCCTCACTTTTTGGGTTTCAGAGATCGCGGAGTTGTAAGGCCTTGTGCTGCCGTAACTTTTCCAGCTCAGACGCTTCTTTTCGATCCCTTTGGAGATCAGGTAATCGACCACGGCCCGAGCCCTCTTTTCCGAGAGTTCCTTGTTGTAGGCGGCAGTTCCTCCATCCAGGGCGTGGCCGTATATGTTGAGCTTGAGTTTGGCGTTGTTCAGCAGGGTCAAGACCACGTCGTCCAGACTGGCCGTGGCTTTTTCGTCCAGGACGGAACTTTCGTAGGCAAAGAGGATGGGCGCGAAAGCTGCCGGCTCTTTCAGATCGAGCTTTTGCAGCGTTATGTCCAGGCCAAGCGCATCTGCATCAGTGGCATGGATAAGTTCCTGCGCATGGAGCAGATGGCCGCTCGCGTTGACCACCACGGAATAAGTAACCGCGCGGGGCAGGATTAGCTCATAGGCACCCTTGTCGTCCGTGGGGCCAACTTCCCGGGTCCGCAATCCGTCCACGATGCAGGAAATTTCCACTTCAGCGCTCACCGGGCCCCCTTTCTGGTCCAGGACAAAGCCTGAAATGCTGACCAGAGGCGGCAATTCAGTCAGCACCGGTGGTTCCTCAGAAGCTTGGTCCGGAGACTCAGCCGGAGTCTGGACTATTGGCTGCACTGGGGTTTGAGCTGGCGCGGGTGCCGGGACGACCGGTTCGGTAACCCGTTCCGGGATCACGGTCCTTTCCGGAAGAGGGGGCCGGAATTCGCCGGTTTGCCTCAGTCCGAGGTCTAGCACGCCCAAAGTCTCGTCTATCCTGGCCAAAACGCTATCCGGGCTCAGAGACTGGGCCAAAGTGGGGCGTTCCAGCCCGACTTCCACAGACTGCACGTTGCCGGTGGAATCGCGCACCAGATAGCTGGGTGGCAAGGCGTAGGTGAAATTGAGCTGATAGATGTTCTCAAAGCCCCCCACGCTGCGGTCGGAGCTCATGAAGCCTTCGTTGGTCCCCGGTGTGCGGTAGAAATGGCGATCATTGCGGGTGGAATTGACCGGCAAGCCGAGATTTTCAGGCAGAGACCAATCCTGCCAGCTGCTGCCGATGCGGTAAGATTTGAAGATGTCGTAACCGCCGAAGCCGGGATGGCCATTGGAAGAAAAGAACAGGGTCCTTCCGTCATAATCGAGGAAGGGAGTCTGCTCGTT
>JAHYIU010000120.1 GCA_019429425.1 Candidatus Syntrophosphaera sp. | reverse complement strand
GGTGGAAACCAGCGACCCGGGATTGTTGATCTGGAGGTTTATCATCATATGGGCTGGGGTTTCGACGCGCAGGTCTCCGCAGACCTGTCCAGGTTGGCTGACCACAGGATGGGGCATGCCGAAATTGCTGCCCGTAATGATGGCTTCCTCCATTGCTGTGGGAACCGTACCCTTACTCCAGTTTCCACCTATTTCCCAGGCATTATTCACATATCCGACCCACACGTTGGGTATGCTGGCTCCGATGGTGAAGTTGATCGTGGTCCCGCCTGTGCTGCTCACGTGATGGAGGATCAAATTGCCGGGCCCGCCCCAGGAATCGAAGGGATAGGGGTCTGTGAACATATTGATCGCCGTGCGGCCTATATCCAGACCAAAATTGGCGGCATTCACAAAACCGTTGCTGGTGGGCGATCCTCCCAATCGATACACATAAACTTCGTCCGGTGGGCCTCCGGCATTCCCCCAAGGATACAGATCGGTTCGGACCCTGTACACGATCAGGCCCGATCCGGGCAGGGTCGATTCATACAAACCGTTTTGCCTGCGGTATTCCACCACATACCATTCATTTGGAGAAAGCGGCAGCCAATAACAACTGAAGGGATTGGTGTCGATCGAGGTCAGAGTGTAGTCACCCGGCCCTGGCAGGGTGGGTATTGAAGGGAACCAGCCCCCGTATCTCCATTTCATATAGGCCAGGTGGTGCTGAGGGTTGCCTTGGCAAAAGTCCATGGGGTCCCACCAGCCGCAGGGATCGATCCCATCCCAAGTGTAATGATAGAGTTCAGGAAAACCAAGGGTGTGGGAAAATTCATGGGCGATGACCGCTGGATCGATCACGTCCCGCAATTGGAAGTCGTATTCGTCCGCCATTTTGCCGTTGATATAGACCAAAGGAGAGTTGTAGGAGGGAAACAGAGGGTTCAGATGGTAAGAGTCCAGCACCCAGTTGTGGGGCCACAAGGCTTCATTCCAAGCGGTTGGCCCGCCCATGCAGATGAAGCTCAGGTTGTCGATCGAACCGTCGTTATCCGCGTCTATATTCAGGCTGGGTGATACTGAACCCGCGACAAAGACCACCGCATTGGTCAGCATCAGGTGCAGGCGGTAATAACCCTCGTCCCAGCTTGTATAGCCGATGGGATTGGTGCCGCCGTAGTTATCCATGTAATAGGCTTGGGGATTGGGGTCTTGGTAGGATAAGATGGTTCCACCCACGGGAGGCGGATAGAAAGTGGAATTCACGATCAGCTGGTTGCTGCTTTCCTCCAGGAAGAATCCCTTTAGCGATACCCCGCTGGTGGAATTGTACATATTGTCATAGTAGCTGGGGGCATCAGGAAATTACGGCTGATCCGAGAAGCGGACAAATATCGTGATGTTATTCACGGTACCCGTTGTAGGAGAACGCCCGTATCGATCTCCACCGGGACCGCGGAAAGTTTCGAACCTTTGTTTGATTATGGATGCGTCAGGCAGCAGATTGGCCGGTATGCCCTGTGCCGCCGGGTCGTCCCTGCCCGGAATGTAGGGGCTGGGGGCCAGTTCCCGATCTCCTTTCACGGCGTAAACGAACCATCCAGTCGAGTGATCCTGGATGATCGTGTAGCCATTGGCGTCGTGGGCGCGGTGATAATACTCGTCCCCGGTCATGAAACAGGGATAGATGCTGCCGTCCGGCTGTTCAAGCTCGGTGGGGATGTCGCGCAGGGGCGCGCTGGAAAGGAATATGCAAACTGCCAGAAGTGCCAGTATCAACGCTGAGATCTTCATAACTACCTCCCTTTTGTGTTATGTTCAAGAACCCGTTGATGAAGCTGAGGCGCGGCATGTCCGTACAAGGATATCCGCAATAATCCAAAAGTTTTGAGGAATTGCACACTATCTTGAGTTTGGCTTTATCATCGGGTAAGTTTGTAAGTTGGTGTCAAGGGGAATTTCTCGTTTTTGGGGTAGCTTTTCTCCGAATATGTGGAAAAATCTCCACAAACCTGAGCGCCGTTCAGCAGAGCCTGGATTCAGAGAGCGTTAAAAACTTGTTCAGGGAGAAAAAATGCCAACCGAAATATGAAGTCCAAGCCCCGGAACCTTGTTAAGATACCCCGCCCGTTTGTTTCGCTATGTTTCTGCTCAGAACCTACTCTGCAAAAAGCAGGGCTATCTCCCTCTCCGCGTTGTCCAGGCTGTCCGAAGCATGCACCGCGTTTTCGGTCACTCCCTCCGCGTAGAGGTCACGTATAGTGCCTGGCTTTCGCCGGGCCGGGTCGACCTCTCCGATCAGCTCTCTCAGGTCCTCCACGGCATTGTCTTTTTCCACGATGAGCGCGATCGTGGGACCGGAGCACATGAAGGCGATGAGGCGCTCGTAGAAGCCCTTGCCTTTGTGGGCCTCATAAAAAACTGCCGCAGCTTCTGGCGTGAACTGGAATTCTTTGATCTGATCGAGCTCGAATCCCGCCTCTTCCAAAATGGATATGACATGCCCAACATGATGGTGCAACACCGCGTTCGGCTTGATCAGCAGCAGGCTGCGCTGGCTCATTTGGCTCTGTAGACGGTCTCGATATAGTCCAGAGCGGCAACTTTGATGGCGATGTCGCGGTTGAGGACCCGGCTCATTCTGATCTTGTGGGTCAGGATCTCGGTCCAGATCTCATAGACCTCGTTGGCTTTGAATTCCACTGTCGTATACTGCTTGAGCATGTCCTGGTAAAACTCGTCCCGGTCTGCGTCCACGCGGGCGATGACCAGCTTCAGGCTGTCGTTGCAAACGTCATAATCCTTGTGGCGCACATCCACAACCGCATAGCCCATCTTGAGCAGGTTTTCGTAATTGACCTGAAAGTTCTCGAAGTCTGGCATTTTATATCTCCAGTGTTTATTTTCTCGACAAAATCAAGGGTTTCGCTTTTCTGGTGTCCACGCTTTCTCAGAAATGCTAAAAGTCAAGTGAAATATTCAGCCAGGCGCTTTCCCATGGTCCGGGAGAGAATCCGGAATATCAGCAGCAGCATGGACTGAGAGGATATGAAAACAAAAAATTTTCCAGATGGAGATCGGAAGAAATGGGAATCTTCAAATTAGTCACGGATTATCAGCCCAGCGGCGACCAGCCTGAGGCGATCGAGGCTCTGGCAGAGGGGATCCGCGAGGATAAGCGCTACCAGGTGTTGCTGGGGGTCACGGGCAGCGGGAAAACCTTTACCATTGCCAACGTGATCGCCAAATTCGACCGCCCTGTCCTGGTCCTTTCGCACAACAAGACCCTCGCCGCCCAGCTCTATGGCGAACTGAAGCAGCTTTTCCCGGAAAACGCGGTGGAGTATTTCATCAGCTATTATGATTATTACCAGCCGGAAGCCTATATCCCAGGCAAGGACATCTATATTGAAAAGGATTCGGACATCAACGAGCAGATCGAAAAACTGCGCCTGCGCGCCACAATGAGCCTGATGGAGCGGCGTGACGTGATCATCGTGGCCTCGGTTTCCTGCATCTACGGCCTGGGCGTGCCGGAGGAATACCGCGAGGCGCTGATCCGGGTGGAAGTGGGCATGAAAATGGACCGCGACGAGCTGCTGCAAAAACTGGTGACCGCCCATTACAGCCGCAACGACATCGCTTTCGAGCGCGGAGCTTTCAGGGTCCGCGGCGATATCGTGGACATCTATCCAGCCTATCTGGAACACTGCCTGCGGGTGGAGTTTTTCGGCGAAGAGATCTCCCGGCTGGAAAAGCTGCATCCCATATCCTACCAGAGTTTGGGCGAGGTTTCGGATTATCCCATATACCCGGCGGTGCATTTTATCATGAGCGAGGACAAACTGCATAACGCCTTGGTCTCCATCGAGCAGGAATTGACAGAGCGGGTTAAGTTTTACAAGGAAAACGAGCGCTGGGTGGAAGCTGACAGATTGCAGTCCCGCACCAAGTTCGACCTGGAGATGCTGGCCGAGCTTGGCTACTGCTCAGGCATCGAAAACTACCAGCGCCATCTGACCGGCGCGGCTCCGGGACAGCCTCCCAACTGCCTGCTGGACTACTTTCCCCAGGATTTCCTCTTTATCATCGACGAATCGCACGTCACCATCCCCCAAGTGCACGGAATGTACGGCGGGGATTACACCCGCAAGAAAAACCTGGTGGATTACGGATTCCGCCTGCCCTCGGCCTTTGACAACCGGCCCCTGCGCTTTGAGGAGTTTGAAAGCTATCTACGCAATGTGATCTTTGTTTCGGCCACTCCGGCGGATTACGAGCTTGGCCTCACCCAGGGCGAGATCGTCGAACAGGTG
>JAHYIU010000119.1 GCA_019429425.1 Candidatus Syntrophosphaera sp. | reverse complement strand
TTATCAAGTTTCAGTTTGTCTGCCATGCTTTCCTCAAATTTCCCACAGCGAGGCGATACCCATTCCGCCCCCGATGCAAAGCGCTGCCAGGCCTTTGTGGTTCTCCCGCTTGCGCATTTCGTGCAGCAGGGTGACGATGATCCTGGCCCCGCTGGCCCCGATGGGATGGCCCAAAGCGATGGCGCCGCCGTTGACGTTCACGATCGAAAGGTCGAGTTTGCCCACGCCTTCGAGTTCCAGGCCTTGCAGCACGGCTATGGATTGCGCGGCAAAAGCCTCATTGAGTTCGGCGAGTTCGATGTCTTCGAGTCCCCAGCCGGTTTTTTGGAGCACTTTGGCGATCGCCGGAACGGGACCGTAGCCCATGATGGCCGGATCCACGCCCGCGGAAGCGCTGCCGATAAAAGTGGCCAGGACGGGCAATCCCAGCTCCCGGGCCTTGTCTTCGCCCATCAAGAGCAGCATCGCGGCCCCGTCGTTGATCCCGGAAGAACTGGCCGCGGTCACAGTGCCGTCGGGCTTGAAAGCGGGGCGCAGCTTGGCCAGGCCGTCCACGGTGACACCCTTGCGGGGCATCTCGTCCGCGTCGATCACAAGCGGATCGCCCTTGCGTTGGGGGATGACGATCGGCACGATCTCATCCTTGAAGCGGCCCGTGTCCATGGCGTTTTCCGTTTTGCGCTGGCTGGCTGTGGCAAAAAGGTCCTGTTCCTCGCGGCCGATCTGGTATTTCCCGGCCAGATTCTCAGCCGTGACGCCCATGTGGCAGTTGTTGAAGATGTCGCTCAGTCCGTCACGGATCATCAGATCCACCAGTTCCTTGTTGCCCATCTTGCCGCCCCAGCGCATGTCCATTGAGGCATAGGGGATCTGGCTCATGTTTTCCGTACCCCCGGCCACGACGATGTCCGCTTCGCCGGAAGCGATCATCAAGGCGGCCAAAGCCACTGATTTCATGCCTGAACCGCAGACTTTGTTCACTGTATAGGCCGGAATATGGTCCGGGATCCCACTGTGGATCGCCACCTGGCGGGCGATGTTCTGTCCGTGGCCGGCCCCGCACACGTTGCCCAGGATGACTTCGTCGATCTGGTCACCCTTGAGGCCTGTTTCCTCCAGCATTGCCTTTAGTACGGCAACTCCAAGCTGGACCGCCGAAACGTATCTGAAAGCGGCTCCGAAATTTCCGATGGGAGTGCGTTTGGCGCATACCACAACGGTCTTTCTCATGATTTCCTCCATATCTTTCATTGTTTTTTTTACACTTTAAATCAGGCTGGTTTTTGGTCAACTGCTATTTGGACATATTTCTGGACAAATGAAAAGATCCTGGTTTGTCGGGGCTCAGGGGCCCGAGATGGCGCCAACGGGGCAGCCTGGGAAATTGGCGCCGTTGCCGTCTTTGCAGATGCCGCAATCGATGCATTTCTCCTGATCGATCACGGCCTTGCCGCCCACCATGGTGATCGCGCCAACCGGGCAATAGCGCACGCACAGCCTGCAACTGATGCATTTGGCCGGATTGACCTCATACAGCGCGGCAGGGGCTTCGGCAGCTTGCACGGCAACAGTATCCTTCGCCACGGGGGCGGGTTTTACTGTCGCCGCGGGTTTCTCCCGCGCCGGGGGTGCAGCTTTCTCCTCCATTGGTTTTTCAGCCGCGCTTGGGGGTACTATTTCCTCTGGCGCAGCTCCCGCAAGGGTCTCTTCAACTTCGGTTTCAGCTTCATAGGGAACTCCAACCCCCTCCACGCAGCGATTGCAGCCGATGCATTTTTTGGAGTCGATGACAGCCTTGCCATTCTTCATGCTGATGGCGTCGACCGGGCAGATCTGGATCAGCTCCTTGCGGGGGAAAATGTTAAGCGCGGCCAGAATCTGCAGGCAGATCACGGCCACCAGTAATACGGTTATCACGATCACGGCTATTCTTCGCATTCGCATTCCTCGTTGCAGGTCCCCTGTTTGGGGCATTTTTGCGCGCAGATCCAGCAATGGATGCAGTTGCGGTCGTGCACATATTCACTGGCGCAGATATCGATGTTCATGGGGCAATTGAGGCTGCACATTCCGCAGTCCGTGCAGCGTTCCAGATTGCGCCGGATCTTTTTCCTGCGGATTCCGATAAGCTCGCCGATCCACTGGAAAACATTCAGCAAAGCGGCATAGGGGCAGAGAAAGCGGCACCACTGGCGCTCTCCGAAAAAGGATTGCAAAACGATGATGCCCAGAACCGCCAAACCTGGAATGGCCAGCCTGGGCAGCATGGACAGGGAATAAAAGGGGCAGAGGCGGATGAAGATGTAGCCCAGTCCGATGACCGTCAAAACCACCGTCACAGCCAGAACCAGGTATTTGAGGAAAGCCAGCCTGCGATCGACGTAAAAGGGAGCCCTGTGCTGCATCCGGTACTTCTGGCCGCGCAGGGAAAAGATCCACTCCTGCAGGCTTCCCAGGGGACAGAGCCAGGCGCAGAAACGCCGGCCGTAAAACATTGAATGGACCAGAACCGCGAAGCCGAAGATGATCGCCCCGGCCATGGCCAGCCTGCCCAAATTCAGGAAGTTGCTTCCGCTCAAGCCGAAACAGACCACGGCGTAAGGGCAGGCCTGATGGATGACGTAGCTTCCGCCGGCGACCACCAGGGCCAAAAATCCCCCAGCCAGCGAGAAACTCAGGATCTGGACGATCCGGCGCCAGCGCTGGGTTGTATCTGCTTTCATTAATGGAGTCCTCTTTCCAATTTTCATCTTCTCCAACCACCACTTCCGGAAAGGCGCCTGCTGTCAATGAAAAATTGCCCCGTGAGCTGTGCTTGACTCTTCGCAAGCCGCTTTCCCTTGACATCAGGCCCGGGGCCAGGAAATTTGCCCCACTGACAACAATGACCACTGGAGACCTTTATGAAACACCTGATCCTGATCCCACTGCTGCTCTGCCTGAGCGGAGTTCTGCTTGCCGCGGATGATCCGATCTCCGCATATTTGCAGGAACCCAGCCCCGCGGCCTTCAAGCTTGCCGCTGGGCATGCCGCGGAAGCGATCCAGAAGAATGAAGCGGCCAACCGCAACAAACTCTATCTGGCCTACATTGCGGACCTGGAAGCAAGCCGGCTCCTGGATGAATTGGTCCAGACCGCCGATTCCCTGGCAGCGGGCGAACGCTTCATGTTGGCAAACATCCTGCTGGGGAAAGAGGATTTCGCGCGGGCGATCGAGATTTATGACTCCATCAACAGGGATCTGCCCAATTGGTCCTGTCCCTGGCGCCACAAAGGTGAGGCCAGCTTCAGGCTCCAGGATTACGAGGCCGCGGTTTTGGCCCTGGAGCAGGCCATCGCCACCAATACCAGCCATTACGACGCCTATCTTTGGATGGCCCTGGCCCTCAAAGAACTGGGCCGCTATTCCGCAGCGCTCAGCAACCTGGACAGCGCCATGCAGCTTCCGCTCGAAGCCCAGACCTGCGAAGACGAGGGACTTTCCCAGGAAGACGTGCAAAGATTGTACCAGGAACTGCAGCTCAAAGTCCAGTAAACATGGTTTCCCCGGCCAGTTTCCCACCTTTTACCTGATTCGTCCGTCACTCACCCGCCTCCCGCTGACCACCCGCCAAACTGGCGGTTACTCAGTGAGTGGTGAGCAGGGGATGGGTGAGTCAGGGAAAAGGGCGAAATGAAGGGAGAAGCAATACAGGTCTGATCTGGAGGGTGAAAAGCGCTGCTATTTCAGGAACAGGACCGCGTAGCCCACGTAGATCAGGAGGAACATGATGCCCTGCCAGCGGTCCAAACGATGGCGGGTGCTGACAAACATGAAAACAAAGAGCAGCAGGGTTGCCAGGATCATCAGCAGAAAATCCGGCAGGAAAGTTGATTGCAGGATGAGGGGACGGATGACGGAGGAAACGCCCAAAACCATCAGCAGATTGAAGATGCTTGATCCGATCACGTTTCCGACGGCGATATCCGCGTGCTTCCTGATCGCCGCCACCACAGAGGTGGCCAGTTCCGGCAGGGATGTGCCGGCGGCAACAATGGTGAGGGCGATGACCTTTTCGCTGAGGTTGAGCAGTCTGGCGATCATGATGGCCTGTTTCACCACCAGGTTTCCGCCCCAAATGAGTCCAGCCACACCCAGGGCCAGAAAAGCGAAGGTCAGAGGCAGCGCGTATTCTTTCACACGCTCGGTGGAAAGCTGGACTGTGCGGCTCAGATGGTGGGTGTAACCCAGGAAGAGGGCAAAAACGAGCAGCAAGGCGATCCCTTCCCAAAAGCTGATCTGATTGGTCGCGCCGGGAAAAAACCACCTGTCATTGGCGATCAGCATGACCAGAACCGAAATGAACAAGGCGAAGGGGACCTCTTTCCAGACGGTGCTTGTTTTCAGGTCCAGGGGTGAGAAAATGGCGCTCAGGCCCATGATGATGAGGATGTTGAAATTGTTGCTGCCGATCACGTTGCCCAAGGCGAGGTCGGTAGCGCCTTTCGCGCTGGAAAAGATATTCACGATCAATTCCGGGGTGGAGGTGCCCAAAGCCACAACCGTGAGGCCGATCACGATCTCCGGGACCCG
>JAHYIU010000118.1 GCA_019429425.1 Candidatus Syntrophosphaera sp. | reverse complement strand
GATCACTTGATGATGTGCAGAAAGCTCTGGTTGAAAGTTTCTCGTACCTGGACAACAATAAAGAGATGGTCTCAAAGCTGACCTATTTCAAGTGGCTAAATTTGGATACATGAAAGCGAAATGTTATCAGACTTCGCATCAGGCATAGTGGCAGGGGAGGCGAAACGGCCCTACTTCTTCCTGCCTTTTTTTGGTTTTGGAACAGGCAGTTCCCGCGCCGTGATCCGGACCAGATCGGCCAACCAGCCCGGCTCGTCCCATTCTCCCTCGGAGATCAAAAACCAATCCTTGCCTCCCGGATAGGGCGGCGCTTCCTCGACCTCGCCAATGAAAGCCCTGCCTCCGGCCGTGGGCTTGACAAACAACTGATCGTCGCAGACCAGGGCGACCACCTTGCCATCGCAATAAACTCCGTATTCGCCGAACATTTTCCTGGCGGAGACATCCCACGCGGCTTGGATCCGCTCGAGTATCAAGTCAACCGTTTCCTGTTGAGTGGCCATCTTTTCTCCTCAGTTTGGCTTCTGTCCAACTGCTTGGCCAGGATGAAGGATGTTATGTAAGGGATTCAGATATCCTTGCTTTCCAGTTGTAATCAAACTGATCTCCAGAAGGAGAAAAGGCCGAAAAGTGTCAAGGGTTTGTGGCGCCGCGCGATTTTCCATTGACAGAAATGGGCGTGCCGGATTGGCTTGTATAAAGGAAAAGCGGGTGATCATGGAATATCAGGAAAAAGGTAAATACTTCGCCGTGGTGGCGGGAAGCCTCGAAGCATTGGCCAAAGCGGAACTGGAGGAACTTGGCGCCACGGTGCTGCAGGAAGTGCCGCGCGGGATGCGGTTCCAGTGCGATCCCCGGACCCTCTACCGCGTTGTCTACTGTTCCCGCATGCTGCAAAGGGTTTTGGCCCCCCTGGCCAGTTTTCGCTGCCACAGCGAGGATTATCTCTATAAGCAGGCGCGCCAGGCGGTGGACTGGACCGCGCTGTTCCCTCCGGAAGAGAGTTTCGGCATCGATAGCACGGTGGCGCGCAGCAAGATCAGCCATTCCCTGTATGCCGGGCAGCTCCTCAAAGACGCCATTTGCGACAGTTTCCGGGAAAAATATGGCCGACGCCCGGATTTTGCCTCCAGCGGAGCCAGGATCGGCTTCAACCTGCACATCAGCGACAATTGGGCAACAGTGTCTTTGGACCTGACCGGAAGCATGCACAAACGCGGCTATCGGCAGGAAGCGGTGGCGGCGCCTCTGCAGGAAACCCTGGCCGCGGCGCTGGTCCGGCTTTCCAAATGGCAGGGAGACAGACCTTTGGAAGATCCGATGTGCGGTTCCGGAACCATTCTGGCGGAAGCCTTGATACTGTATACGCGCACCCCGGCAGCCTTTCTGCGCCAGGACTTGGGCATCACTTATCTGCCGGATTATGACCCCAGCCTGTGGCAAAAGGTGAAAACCGATGCCGACAAAGAGATCCGGCCCCTTCCTCCTGGGCTGATCCGCGGTTCGGACATCAATCCAGGCAGCGTCGCGATCGCCCGCAATAACCTTGCCGCGCTGCCCGGCGGAGAAAACGTGGAACTGCAAGTCTCCCGATTCCAGGACCTTCCCTCGCGTCCGGAAATGTGCGTGATCTGCAATCCGCCCTATGGGGTGCGTTTGGGCGATAGCGGCGCCACGGTCAGGCTCTATAACGAGCTGGGCGATTTCCTGAAGCAGAAACGCCCGCGGGGCGAGGCCTACGTCCTCTGCGGCAGCCGGGAACTGGTTCCGGCCCTGCGCCTCAGGGCCTATTGGAAAAAACGGCTCAAGAACGGGGACCTGGATGTGGTGTTCGCGAAAATATTACTGCGCTGAGCGGATTTTTCCTTGACAGCCATTTTCAGGCCTATCATTTAGTATGTTATGAATCAATACAAGACAACGCGCAAACACATCAGAGGCGCATTTAACTATTGGAAATCAGAACCAGCGGGAGGACGCAATGCTGCATTCAAGCTGGATTGAACTCGACCGCGCAGCCCTGAACAAGAATATTCGCTATCTGCGCAAACGAATTGGGGAGAAAGCTGTTTTCGTGTCCGTGATCAAGGGCAATGCTTATGGTCACGGCATCGAGGAATTCATACCCCTGGCGGAAGCGGCGGGAGTGAAAAACTTCGCCGTCTATGACGCCTTTGAAGCCAGCCGCGCTCAGAAGGTCATAGCCCCGGACATTCATTTGATCATCATGGGCATGCTCGACGAGGACCAGATGAATTGGGCCATCGCTGGGGATATTGCCTTCTTTGTCTTTACTGAAGAGCGTTTGGCCGCCGCCATAGCGGAAGCCCGCAAGCAGAAGAAGAAGGCTCTGGTCCATCTGGAACTGGAAACCGGTATGAACCGCACCGGCCTGGATGAAGCGGAATTACCGCGCATAATTCAGTTGATCAAAAAGAACAGCCGCTACTTGCAGATCGAGGGAATCTGCACCCACTTTGCCGGGGCGGAAAGCATCGCAAATTACCACCGCATCCAGCAGCAATACCAGCAGTTTGAGAAACTCAAAAAACTCCTCAGAAGGGAAGGGATAAAGCCCCAATACTATCACAGCGCCTGTTCCGCAGCGGCCCTGATCTACAAGCATACGATCATGGACCTGGTGCGTTTTGGCATCGCGCAGTACGGCTTTTGGCCCAGCATGGAAACCAAGATGAACAACCTGCTCTCCGCGGAATCAAAATTCACCCGCGATCCCCTGAAGGCGATCCTCAGCTGGAAAAGTCGCGTCATGAGCGTTAAAACCGTGGACAAGGGCAATTTCATCAATTACGGAAACGCCTTTCTCAGCACCAAAAACATGAGGCTGGCCACTGTGCCCATCGGCTATCATCATGGTTACAGCCGCACCCTGGGAAATTCAGGCCACGTGCTGATCCATGGCAGAAGAGCGGATGTGGTGGGCATGGTCAACATGAACATGTTCATGGTCAACGTGACCACTATACCTGGCGTGAAGGTCGGAGACGAGGTCGTTTTGATCGGCAGGCAGGGCGATTTGAACATATCTGTAGCCTCCTTTGCCGAACTGACCAAGATGGTCAATTACGAGCTGCTTTCCCGGCTGCCCTACCAGATCCCCAGGATCGTCGTTTAGGCCCGCCTGGGCAGGGTTCAGAACCCCGGGTTACCTGATTATCACCAGCTTCCGCAGCAGGGATCCGTTTTCGCTGGAGATCATGAGTAAATAGATTCCCGGAGGCAGATCCGGAAGCTGCATGTTCAAAATGTCCATTTGTGGAACCAAGGTATCTGTTTCCTGCAGCTTGCGCCCTTTCAAATCAAACAGTGTGACCTCCACCTTTGCCGGGATTTTAGCCTCAAAGGCAAGGTTGATCAGGGTTTTGGCCGGATTGGGATAGACGCGCACGTTCCATGTATGGGCCGGCGGAATGGTCTCATCCTCGTTTTCCACGGGCAGAAAGCCGGTCAGGTAGAACAATCCGCTGGTATTGATCACATAAAATGAGGGTGTGTTGACCAGGGGAAAGACCTCCAGTTCACGCACCGCGCCGCTCAGATCCTGGTGGGAGAGCGGAGCCCGAGTGCCGTCTGGATGCAGCAGTTCCAGATAGTTTCCTTCGTAGTTCTGCTGGTTCCAGCCCAGGGGAATGTAGCCCCCAAAATCCGGACCTATGCAGGAAAGATGCTCGGTATAAAAAACCACTTCCCAAGTGGCGCCGAAATCATGTGAGCGCCAAAGCCCGTCGGAATCCGAACCCGCGTCCATCAGGCCGTACAGGGTGCCGTCTGTGCTAAAACGGAATCACCGCAGCATGACCATGGAGCTCGCTTGCCAGGTCTGGCCTGCGTCCGCGGAGTAGTAGACCCCGTTGCTTCGGTTGGCGACAAAATGGTCACCGTAAAAAGCCAGGCTGGTGCAGGGGCCCTCTCCTAAACCAGGTGTCCCGTACCAGTTCAGGCCGTCGGGGGAGCGGAACAGCCCCAACTGTTCGCCCACATAGTAATATCCGTTGGCTGGGCAGTAGCGGATGAATTTGGGCCAGTAGAACCAATGGTTGATTGTCCAGACGTGCGTGCCCAGGTCGAATTTATACACCCCGTCGCTGTATGAACCAGCTCCCATGATGGCCAGCAGGGTGTCATAGTCCCTCTGGCAAAGGTCCAGCACCGGCAGATTTGAGTAGTGGGGATAGGAGTTCCAGACATCACCCTCAAAAAGGTACACCGTGCCGTGGGTGTCTTCCATTCCACCAATGCTGAGCGGATCGCTATCCAGATTGGCACAGATGAGCCCCTCAACCTGCGGCCCGAAAGGCTCGCAGCCAAAGGCGTTGCAGCCCAGCGCAAAGAATGCCATAGCCAGCAATAAAGCGTATCTCATGGTATCCTCCCCGGCCCCGAGGCCTGTTCCAGGACACTGCAATCAAATGAAGCAATATTTATTCCTTAATTACTGAATTAAGAGGGAAGCCCTGATTTGCAGGGAAGCCAAGTTTTAAAACTTGACAGGTATCCGAAATCTGAAAACAGGTTTGTTTGAATATTTTGGTCCAAGGGAGTGTCTTAATGAAACGGATGCTGCTGCTAATGCTTCTATTACCGTTGCTCGCAAGCTGTTGCGTAAACAAAGCCGCGGAGAAAGCCCCCCAGTGCATACTAAGACCGTTGCACATAAAAGTGGACAAAAAGTATACGTAAAAAGTTCTTGACAAATTATATACGCTATTCATTTTGGTTCCAACACAACACGGGAGTCAAACATGGAAAAAGAGACCATAACCTTC
>JAHYIU010000117.1 GCA_019429425.1 Candidatus Syntrophosphaera sp. | reverse complement strand
CTGGGAGTGCTGTTTCCGGTGATGCTGAGAGCGCCCAGATCGTTGACGATCGCCTGGCCAGTGTAGAAAATCGTGGTCTTGGGGAACTGGCCGGAAAGCGTCGCGTTGGCCGGAGGATTGGCCGGATCGAACAAAGTGCCGTCGGCATAGATCGCCAGCGCGCGGGTCGCGCCGATCGTCTGGGCCTGGAAATTATCCATGTAGTTATAATACTGGGTGTCCATCGGCCGGTTCACCATCATCACCAGGTTACCGGGGGTGTGCATATATGGCGTTTGCAGTGGAATGGTGATGGTATTCGGTCCGGCGGGATACTGCACATTGCCGTCAAAGACCAGGGTCAACTGCGTGGAGGGTATCCAGCCGCCGCTCAGGTCCTGCAGGTTGGTTGTACCCAGCCAGATCTTGGTGGCGCCGTTGGGCATATTGGTTTGGAAGTTGTTGTAGAACTGAAGGGATGTGATGGTTCCGCTCACGAAGCCGAGTTCGTCCGGGTAGTAGAGGCATTCGAACAGGGAATTCATCCAGTAGAAATTCATCGGAATATTGGCCAGTTCGCTGCCGTCGCCGATGGTGACAGCCTGCACGCCCGTGGGCTGCACAGTCACGTTCAGGCCGGGCGTCTGGTCGTTTGTTGTATTCTCATCGCCGGCCAGGACCACTTTTCCATAGAGGACCGCGGGGCCGGCAGCGTCCGGAGTCCAGGGAATGTTGAAACTAAGGATCTCGCCGGGCTGGATGGCCGTTCCAGCAACCGTTCCCAGTTCGATCGCCGGTTCTTTGAACAGCTTGACCGAGTAAGTCGTTTGGGGGTTGGAACCGCGGTTGCGGATGGTGATGGAGTAGATGGCTTCCATGCCCTGGGTGGGAGTGGTGTTACCCGTGATCATCATGGCGGCCAGGTCATTCGGAACCGGAACCACGGGATTGAACTCATAGATCGTTCCCTGGGCCGGAAAGGCCGCAATGGAAGTGTTTTCCACGGTGGTGGAAACGGTGGCGGGCGGACCCGGAGTCACGCTGTAGAACCATCCCGCGCCGCCGGGGGCCATGTTGATCCCGATCGAGGCGCTCGCGTTGGCAGGTGTTCCGGTGGCAGGGCCGTAGATCATGTCGATCTTGCCGGTCTCATAGATCCGCACCTGGATATTGAATTGGTTGCCCGCGTAATAATTCCACTGCAGGTCGGTGTACTGGACAGTGAACACGCGGTTGGGGGCGGTGCCGGTCATCAGATACTGCGCGTTTCCGCCCGTGAGGCTGGTATCGTCCCAAAGCGCCGCTATGACAGGACGGTAGAGGGTTGAAGCGAGTTGGTTGGAAAGGTTGCTGCTGGTCTGAGTGCCTCCCAGATCGATCCAACCGTTGGAGGATATCTTGATCTGGGTGATGACGTCATCGCCATAAGCGAAATTGAAGCCCAGCGGGATCACCCCCGAGAGCATATCGTCGCCCGAGATCCCGGCATCAGTGCCATTGATCGCGGTGTAGGTCCCGGTCGTCGCCAAAAAATCGAAATACTCGTCAATGGTGGCGTAGGACAGACAAACTGTGATTATCATCACGAGGAGCAATGATAGTCGTTTCATAGGTTATCTCCTTTATCCCATACTTATTAGGGTATTGCTGCAAATTGATTTCGGACTGTCGCAGAGCCTGAGTTGGATGCCTCATCCGAGCCATGAATACAATGTATTGAAGCCTGCTGGCATTATTGCATCTTGCATTGGGGGTCACACGCTATGAACTTGCCGCGGATTTTGCCACTCCGCATACCTCGCTCAACTGATTCTGGATTTCTGTCAAGCAATAATTTCCCGGCTGCCAAATCCTTGTTTAAATGAGACCCAAGTACAGATTGCCCGTAAAATTCCTGACACCAGAAATATCAGCTCGGGGCACTCACTGCCCCGCTTTTGTTCAGATATCTGTGAACCTCTCCATCAGGATGCGTCCGCAGCTTTCGCAATAGTTCAGTTTCCGCCGCACCTGAAGTTCGATGCGGATCTGGGGGCGGATCACGAAGCCGCAGCCCCCGCAGGCTCCGTTCGTAACATAGACCACTGCGCAGTTGGACTTGTTCTTGATCATGTTTCCATACTGCTTGATCAGGTTCACGGGCAAGGTGTGGGCCAGCTCGTTGCGAGCGGCGCGGATGGTTTCGATCTCGCTTTCCAGGGAGGCTATCTTCTGGCGCAATTCCCCTTCCCGGGCGCGTTTGGTCTTTTCTGCCTCTTCCAGTTCGGCTTTGTCAGTATCGACCTGTTTCTTGGCCTCAGCCTCGGTCTCCATGAGCTCCAGTTCCTGGCTTTCCAACTCGGAGATTTTTTCCTTTAGGTAGGAGATCTCGCTATTCAGGGCCTTGTATTCCTTGTTGGTCTTGATCTCGGAGAGTTGGGTGGCGTATTTCTTGATGTTCTCATGGAATTGCTTGATGTCGCTTTCGATGGCGCGCTGTTTTTTGGCAATTTCGGCGCGTTCCGTCTCGCTGTTGATGAGGTTGGCGGTGGCTTGGTCGACGTGGTCGATGATGTCGTTAAGTTCTTTCGGAAGTTCCTGTTGCAGAAGTTTTAGGCTGCCGATCTGGTCGTCAAGTTTCTGCATCCGGGCCAGGGTGCGCAGTTGTTCCTCCATCTTTACTCCTTGAATAAAAGACTGATGTCCAATGATTTGTATGAATGGGTCAGGGCCCCGCTGGAGATGTAGTGCACTCCGGTTTTGGCGATGGCGCGGATGTTGGCGGCTGTGACTCCTCCGGAAACCTCAAGCTCGGCCTTTTTGCCGAAGCGCTTGACGCAGGCCTTGATCTCCGCGATCTCCATGTTGTCCAGCATCACCCGGTCGACCCCGGCTTTCACCGCTTCCTCGAGCTCGAGGATGTTGGTGACCTCGACCTCGATCTTGTGGGCGGTGTTGTGTTTTTTCACGCGGCTGACCGCTTCCGTGATGCCGCCGCAGGCGCGGATGTGGTTCTCTTTGAGCATGACCATGTCATAGAGCCCGAAGCGGTGGTTGAAGCCGCCTCCGACCCGCACGGCGTATTTTTCCATGCCGCGCAGGAGGGGCGTGGTTTTGCGGGTGTCAAGCAGACGGGCATGGGTGCCTTCAAGCTGCGAGGCCATCGCGCGGGTGAGGGTGGCGATCCCGCTCAGGCGCTGCAGAAAATTCAGGGCGGTGCGCTCAGCCTGCAGGATACTCGCGGGATTGCCCTCGATCCGCATGATCTCCTGGCCGCGCTTGACCTCGTCCCCATCCTTGCAATAGAGCGTGATCTTCAGGAGCTTGTCCACCGTCTGGAAAACCTCCCTGGCGATCTCCACCCCAGCCAGGATGCCGCCGGCCTTGGCGATCATGAAAGCCTGCTCCGGAACGGATTCCAGCTCCAGATAGGCGGTGCTGATGTCTCCGCTGCCAATGTCCTCTTCCAGCGCCAGCCGGATGATCTCATGCCAATTCATCTGTCCTCCGGGATAAAAAAAAAGCATCTGCGCGCTGGCAAATGCTTTCTATATCAAAGCTGTAGTTGTGTTGAGAACTTATCTGCTTGTTTCGTATACACATATGGCTGTTATCCTTTTCCTGGGTACAGCTTCTCCCGAAGGGGCAGATCTGTCAAGCAGTATCTAAGCCCAGGCCCTGCATGCCTGTCCGGGCGGCCGGATCGGGGCCCGGATGCAAATCCATTGACGGATTTTCCCCTGTTGCCAAAATGGTTTTTATGTATCGATATTGCCGTGTCCGGTTCGGATTGCTGATTTTCGCCGCCCTGGCCTCAGCCTGCGCGGTCAACAGGGGAAACGTGTTTCCCCTGCCCAGGGGCTATCTGCTTGAATCTGAAGTCTTTGCCGCCGCCAAAGCGATCCAGGACATCGATCCCGGCCTCGTGCGGTTGAACATCATCGGCTTCAGCGGCACGGAAAACCTGCCCCTCTACGCCTTGGAGATCGGCCGGGCCGAAGCTTCGCGGAATGTCCTGATCATCGGCCAGCATCATGGAAATGAGGTGCTGGGCGTGGACCTGGTCATGGCCTGGGCAAATGAGCTGGCCCGGAAATCCGCTTCTGACAAGCGTATCGACGCCATCCTGGACGAATTCCGCTTCTGGATCGTGCCCACCATCAATCCCGAAGGCTACCGCGTCGTCTCGAGGGGACTTTTCCAAAACAAGCGCAAAAACAACCGCGACACGGACGGCAACGGCAGGCTGGATGTGCATACCGACGGGGTCGACCTCAACCGGAACTATCCCGTTTTCTGGGATGAGGACCGCGTCCTGCCCCCCTCCCATCACAATTACAAAGGATCCGCCCCTGCCTCCGAACCAGAGGTCAAAGCCGTGATCGCGCTGGCCCAGAAGACCCGCTTCGAACTGGCGATCTTTTACCACAGCTCGCCCACCGGAGCCCTGGCTGAAAAGATCTTCCTGCCCTCCCTGAATCCCGGAAACGCAAGGCAAAAAGCGCGTTACGACTCCCTGCAGGCCATCTCCCAAAGCTATGCCGACGACATCAAAAAGGACTACCTGAAAGGCAACTACGAGCTCGGAACGATGCCCGGTACCCGCATTGGAACGGCGCGGAACTACTTTTTCCACATCCAGGAAACCGCCGCCTTTTTGGTCGAGATCGGTGGGGTGAATAAAGACGGCATCAGTGTCATCCATCCCCCGGCCAAAAAGAAAGACCAGATCATGGCCAGGCACGTCAAAGCCCTGCGCAAGCTCTTTTACTCCGGGCTGCGCAGCTGAGCCGCGATCTCACACCATTTCCATATCTCCCATATATAGAAGAAGACCGTTGCACATAGTGATTTTCACTAATAATACAGGCATTGCTTGTCATCCCGGGCTTGACCCGGGATCCAGTCTTTAGCATCCCTATTGCACCGCCAATCAGTAGTTTGGACACTTTTCACAA
>JAHYIU010000116.1 GCA_019429425.1 Candidatus Syntrophosphaera sp. | reverse complement strand
CAACACTGTCATTGACAAATAATCCCCGGCGGATAACCTGGTTTTTCATGGATGAACTCATAGTTTTCAGCGTCTTTGAGATTACCCAGCATCTGAAGCAGGTAATCGAAACCCAGATCGAGCCGCTTTATGTGCGCGGAGAGATCAGCAATTACACGCGCCACAGCTCGGGCCACATCTATTTCAACCTCAAAGATGCCAACGCCACCCTGCGCTGCACCTTTTTCCGCTTTGCCAACCTCCATCTGGATTTCACTCCGGAAGAGGGGATGGAGGTGATCTGCTTCGGCAAGCTAACCCTCTGGGAAAAAGGCGGATCTTACAACCTCAACGTCCAATCGATGACCCTGGCAGGGAAAGGCGATCTGGCCAGGCAGTTCGAGCTCCTGAAAAAGAAGCTGGAAGCCGAAGGACTCTTTGACCCCGCCCACAAGCAAAAACTGCCCCGCTACCCCCAGCGGATTGGAATTGTCACTTCCCCAACCGGCGCGGCTCTGCAGGACATCATCAATGTCCTCAGCCGGCGTTTCCCTGTGATCGCCGAAGTATACCCCACCCAGGTGCAAGGCAGCGAAGCCCCGGCGCAAATGATCTCTGGCCTGAGGTATTTCAACTCCTCATCGGAGGTGGATGTGATCATCCTCACCCGGGGCGGGGGTTCGCAGGAGGACCTTTTCTGCTTCAATGACGAGGCTTTGGCCCGCGAGATCTTTGCCTCCCGCATCCCCGTCATTTCCGCCGTGGGGCATGAGATCGACTTCACCATCGCCGATTTCGTAGCCGATCTGCGGGCTCCAACCCCCTCAGCGGCGGCGGAGCTCGTGGTTCCGGATAAAAAGGAGCTTTTGGCCTACCTGGATTCCCTGGCGGGCGGCATGCGCCTGACCTTGGGCAGCAAATCCGACCAGGGCAGGAAACGCGTCAGCGAGCTCCAGTACAGGCTTTCCCGGTTCCATCCGGAAAAGCTTTGGCAAAATCTGCAATTGAGGCTGGACATGGCGGAGATAGAACTCATCCGGTCTGGCTCGCGCCTGCAATCCGCTCTGCACCAAACCGCGCTGAGGCAGACGATCGCCTTGAATGCGCTGCAGAACGCCACACGTGAAACGCTCTATTCCACCCGGCAGCATCTCAGCGAAATGCGCCTGGAGCTATCCGCGGAGGCCAATTCCCGCTTCAAGGACATCAAAAACCACGTGGAAAAGCTGCAACTGCAATTGGAGAACCTCTCTCCCAGCAATGTCTTGAACAAAGGTTACAGCCTGCTGATGCGGGAAAACGAGGTGCTTACTTCCATCCATCAATTGACCCCGGAAGAGGAACTGCAGCTAAAAATGAAGGATGGATCGGCCTCCATCCAGGTTAAACAGTTAAATCCCCAGGACAAACTACATGCCATTGATTAAATCACTCACCTTACTGCCGGCCCTGTGCCTGATTATCTTGATCTCGCCGCTGCAAGCGGAGATCCGCGCCATTTGGGTGCTGCCCTGGAGTACGAATACGCCCGCGGCGATCGATTCTTTCCTCCAGGCTGCCGTGGCTGCCCAACAGACCGATGTTTTCATCGAAGTGCGTTACCGCTCGGACGCCATGTACCAAACCAACAAGGTGCCGAACGACTTTCCCAATCCCGAGCCCCCCAGCCACATCCTGAAAGGAAACGGTTTCATCCCGCTCGATCACGCTCTGCGCCAGGGCCACAAGCGCAATATCCGGGTCCATGCCTGGTTCGTGGTCTTTAACGCCACACCGACCGATGAAACCCTGATCCGCGCGAACTACATCTATCAAAACCATTCTGACTGGTTCACCCACGAGAGTTCCGGCAAACGGCAACAGAACTCCGGCCAACTGGGATACTACGTCGATCCCGGCGTGCCGGAGGTCCAGGATCATTTGCTGAACGTCATTGGAGACTTGCTGAGCGGATATCCGGAACTCGACGGTTTGCATCTGGACTATGTGCGCTATCCCGGCTCCTCTTTCGGCCATCATCCCGTTTCCCTGCAAAGGTTCAGGGCTGACGGCAATTACAGCGAGTTGACCTGGAACAATTGGCGCGTCAAGCAGGTGACTGATTTCATGGAAAGGACCTCCGCCCTGGTCGATTCCTTGGCCCCAAACCTTGTGTTCAGCGCCGCGGTGATCGCCGAGTACGACAAGGCCGTGCGCAACTATGCCCAGGATTGGCAGGACTGGCTGCGCCGCGGGATCGTCGATTACGTTTTCCCCATGGCCTATCAGAGCAACATCGGCGACTTCCAGAGAACCCTGGATGAGCTGAAAAAGCTGGATCTGGACCACCGGATCGTGATCGGGATCAGGGCTTGGAACGAACAAAGCAATTCGCTGGCTCCCGATTCCCAGGCCCGATCGTACACCATCATGGATGTGGCGGCGCGGATCGAGGCCATCCGCAGCAAAGGCTTTGCCGGCATTTCCTTGTTCAGCTATGATGGCCTGGCTGGCGGCAACGCGCTGGCTCAACTCACTCAGATATCCTATCCGGAGCGCTTCATCGCAAAAATGGCCGCCCGGAAATACGAACCGGACAATCCAGCAATAACATACTACGCCGCGGATATCACCGTTGCCTCCGATACCAGGCGTTAC
Organism: Candidatus Syntrophosphaera sp.; assembly: GCA_019429425.1. NCBI lineage: Bacteria > Pseudomonadati > Candidatus Cloacimonadota > Cloacimonadia (SeqCode) > Cloacimonadales (SeqCode) > Cloacimonadaceae (SeqCode) > Candidatus Syntrophosphaera > Candidatus Syntrophosphaera sp. The sequence goes on along the minus strand of JAHYIU010000116.1, from coordinate 2,338 downwards.
GATCTGGATTTTCTCGTGCCCCGGGACGGCAAATGGATCTGGGAGGTCAGGAACCTGCAGGACATCGTGTTCTATCAGCGCTCCCGCTTCTACCTCAAAGGCATCAATGCCGATTATTGGAACGGGGTGTTGGACGATGGATCGCGGCTGCCCGCGGGAACTTATCTGATCAGCGTTTACCGCGAGGACGAGAATTTTGCCTATGTAATCCCGGTTATCTTTGGAGAGTTGAAGGGTTGACCCAGGACCGCAGCAAGCAAGCCGGAATGCTCACCACCGCGGAATTCATCCGCTTTGGCTTCAAATCCCTGATCGGCATCATCCTGGCCCGGATCCTGATCCCGGCTGAGTTTGGCTCCTACCGCCAGCTCTTTTTGATCTACACCACCTTCTCCACCCTCCTGCTGCTCGGCATTCCCCAAAGCCTGCTGTTTTTTCTGCCCAAGCTCCGGCACATAGATTCCAAACGCGAATTCATCTCCCGCACCGTGAACCTGATCACGGTGCTGGCCTTTGTTTTCGGCCTGGCCATGTTCCTGTTCAGAGGTATTATTGCCCGCCTGTTCAACAATCCCCAACTCAATGTCCTGCTCATCCTCTATGCCGTCTATCCCCTGTTCATGTTTCTCACCCAGGTTTATTCCTCAATCACCCTGGGCCTGAAGCAGCCTGCCAAAACCACCCTGTTCACTCTGTTCACGGTGCTCACGGACCTGGTGTTCATCCTGGGTATCGCGCTGCTTACCAAAAATCTGTATTACATCGTGCTGGGTGTGATGCTCTCGGCCTTGCTGCAATGGGGATTTGCCCAGTTCAACCTGCTCCAGTACAAAACCAAGGCCAGCTTCGACCCGGATTATTACCGGGATATGTTCAGATATTCCCTGCCCTTGGGGCTTTCCTCGATTTTGGGCATGCTTTCCGTGCAGTTGGATAAGTTCGTGATCTCGGGATTCTTCACACCCGCCCAGTTTGCGATTTTCTCCGTGGGGGCCATGGAACTGCCTTTCATCTCCATCCTCAGCAATTCCGTGAACGCCATTCTGCTTCCCAGCATCAGTGGCGATCCGGCCCAAATGACGGAGGTCTACCGGGCCGCGGTGCGCAAAAACGCCCTGATCATCCTGCCCCTCGCGATGCTCTTCTTCCTCTTTGCCAGGCCGGTGATAACTCTCATCTACACAGACACCTACGCCGCCTCGGTGCCCTTTTTCAAAGTCTATCTCCTGATCCTGCCCCTCCGCGTGGCCACCTATGGCATCATCTTCATGGCGCTGCAGAAAACCAGGTATATCATGCTGAATTCCGTCATCATCCTCAGCCTGAACCTGGTACTCAACCTCATCCTGGTGCAGGTGATGGGCATGATGGGCGCGGCGCTGGCCACCGTCATCGTTTCCTGGCTGTCCATGGTGGTCTACCTGTATTGGATGAAGCACAAACTCAAGCTGGACCTGAAGGCCCTCTTTCCCCTGAAGGCGATCCTGAGGACGGTTGTGGCTGTTGCTGGGGCCGGTTTGTCAGCAGCCATCGCAATCTGGGTCCTTGGCCCTGGCTGGACGGCTCAGATCATAGCTTTCATCGTGTTCGCGGCCGTTTTCCTGTTACTGGCCAGGTTTGTGAACGCCATCCTGCCGTACGACGTCCAGTATGTCCACAAGCTGCTCAACCAAGCCAGAGCACGCGTCTTCAGGACATAGTGGATGAGAGGCTTTGCTGGCCGCGTAACCGGGCATAGGCCCCAATGCCAGGCCTGAAGATGAAAAAGATCCTTTACATCGCTTTTTATTTCCCCCCTTTGGGCGGCGTGGCCGCGATCCGCAGCCTGAAAAACGTCAAATACCTCGCCCAGAAAGATTATGAGGTCCACGTCCTCACAGTCAGAACGGCCTTGATGCGCCATCCCCGGGACCGGGCCCTGCTGGCTGAATTGCCGGCTGGCGTAAAGGTTTGGCGCGCTTTTTTCCCTGATCCGAACTGGCTGTTCAAACTGCTCTATGGACTGAAGCTGAACGGAGTGGTGAAATTCATCCGCCAGCGCCTGCTTGTCCCCGATCCGGAAATGCTCTGGCGCCCCTTTGCCAAAAACCTGCTCCGGCATCTGCTGCAGGACCAGTGCGATTTCCAGGCCGCGGTCATTTCCTCCGGGCCCCCGTCGTCGCTTTCTTTGGGCCTTTTCCTCAAGTCCAAATATGGCATCCCCTTCATCTGCGATTTCCGCGACGAATGGACCAACAATCCCGAACGGATCAATCTGGACTACCCGGCCCCGACCCAGAGCAGGGAACTGATCATGGAATCGCGCGTCCTGATCGCAGCCGCTGGCATTTCCTACCTC
>JAHYIU010000115.1 GCA_019429425.1 Candidatus Syntrophosphaera sp. | reverse complement strand
GAGGGATGATCATCAGTCCTGACACCTATTCTTCGGGTAGCGCATCTAAGGGTTTCATTAGCTTTGAAGCCCGGCATTTCATAACTGAAGTCCATGGCTTTGACTGCCTGCTCAAAGTTCTTTTCCTTTTCTTTCATCCATTTTGACACTCCTTTGTTATCAGTTTTGTGTCAACTTTTTTAGGACGCTTCATCGCTCTCCTTATCATTACGCTATCATTACGGACTCACTACGGACTTTGTCCGTAATGAGTCCGTAATGATAGCGTATTGATAAGGGGAGCCAGGGGAGGGAGAGTGGGGCGCAAAGTATAGCTAATATCTTGCGCAACAATCAGATGTATGAGTTAAAAGGCAGAATCGCCCAGTCGGGATAAAATCGGGAAGAAAAAGGGAACCTGCTTAGTAGGCAAACACGACTCCGGACTGGGGAAAGACCCACTCGCCGGCTTTGGTCGTGACGGTTATCGTGTTTTTGGAGGTGGTTATGCGCGGATATTTGTTCTGGCCAGAGAAGACGGGAACGCAATCGAGGCTGGCCAGGGAGGCGGGGTGGGTGAAGCTGATTTTCACGCCGCGGGTGAGTTCGGTGATGAAAACGCTGAGCTGGTGGGAATATTTGGGATACAGGGTGCTGGTGTCGATCCTGAAACCCACCTCGGTGCCGATCAGTCCTTTCAGCCCGGGATGGGAGCAACGGACCTCCAGGCAATTGTTGCGGACCTGGACCCGGGTTTCCAGTTCCAGCCCGTCCACGCGCACAGAAGAGACGCGGAAGGATTCCGGATCAAGCTGGAAATTGCTGTCCACCAGCCAGCGGTATTCAACGTCGCGGCGCTTGAAATAGGCTTTCAGGGCCTGTTCGGAATTGGCGCAGGCGACGATGAAATAGTCGTTTTGCAGCACCTTGGCGAAGCTGAGGGTGGTGAAAGCCCGCCAGCAGTCCTTTATGCCGCTTTCCTCAAAGCTGATATGGTGGTTAAAATCCCTCCGGTAGAGGATCTCGCGGTCCTTGTTGTAGAAAAAGACCCTCAGGATCTCGCGGGAGATGAGTTCTCCGATCTCCGCGCTGTCGAGCCTTTGGGCGATGGCGGACTGGATAATCTGGCTGAGTTTGGAGTCCGTGAAATCCGAAGACACGAAGTCGCGCCGGGAGAGGGGTGAACTGGTGACCAGCTTGTTTCCCTCGTAATAGTAACGTTTTGCGCGGCGTCCCACCTGGCAAAGCAGTTCGTAGGCGGAGCCGCCGTATTTTTGGGCCAGGTTTTCGGCCCTCAGTTCGGGAGCTGAATTACCCAGCAGGATAACCTCGTCGCCGGTATGAACGTCCGGGAGGTCGGTTACGTCGATAGTGAGCATGTCCATGCTGACCCGGCCGATCACGGGGCAGAGTTTTTCCCGGATGGAAACCACGCCCTGGTTGGAAAGCAGGAAATCGTAGCCATCGGCGTATCCGACCGGGACCACGGCCAGACGCGTTCTGCGCGGGGCTTTCCAGGTGAGGTTATAGCCGACCCCGCCGCCCTTGGGAAGGTTTTTGAGCTGGGTAACTATTGATTTGAAGGTCATGACGGGGCGCAGGGTTATCTTTTTTGCCTGCGAGGGATGGGTGTGGATTCCATAGCTGAGGATGCCCAAACGGCAAAGATTGGCGCTGCCTCCGAGTCCATTGACCAGGGCGGAGCTGTTGGCCAGATGGGTGATGGGGACGGATATGCCGTATTTATTCAGGATCCGTTGGAAACCGGCTTCCTGTTCGCGGCTGAATTCGAGGTCGCTTTCTCCCGAGGCAAAGTGGGAAAAAACTCCCTCCACTTCAAGGTTGGAGAGGGTTTGGCAGAGTTTCCAGAGGGCGGCGAATTCCTTTTCCAAGGCCCCGCTGCGATGCATGCCGCTATCCAGCTTGAGCTGCACCTTTAGCCTGATGTTCCGGGAGGCAGCCTGGTCATTCAGCCTGGTGGCAAAATCCTTGTCTGGCAGGGTGGGGGTGAGGCCATGCTCGATGATTCCGGGGATCTCATTTTCCAAAGAGGGCGAAAGGATGAGGATGGGAGCTTGGCAGCCCTGGATCCGGAGCAGCTTGCCTTCTTCAAGATTGGCCACGCCGAGGGCCACTGCCCCTTCAGCGATCGCCATCTGGCTGATCTGGAAAGCCCCGTGACCATAGGCGTCCGCTTTGACGATCTGGATGAAGCCCTGGGCGGGAGCGAGGAACTTCTTCAAGGCTTGGAGATTGGAGCGGAAAGCGGCCAGATCGATCTCGACCCAACTGCGTTCCCGGATCAGCGCACTGGCCATCAAAGTCAGTTCCTAAAAGTATTTGGCGGCCAGATCAGCCAGTTGGGAGCGCTCGCCTTTGGCCAGGGTGATGTGGCCCACGATATCTTCCTGCTTAAGCTTTTCCACAGCCACGGAAAGCCCGTTGGAAGAGGAATCCAGGTAGGGAATGTCGATCTGGTAGGGATCGCCGGTGAGGACGAGCTTGGTGTTTTCCCCGGCGCGGGTGATGATGGTCTTCATCTCATGCGGGGTGAGGTTTTGCGCCTCGTCGATGATGATGAACTGGTCCGGCAGGCTGCGTCCGCGGATATAGGTGAGCGGTTCCAGCTCCAAAAAGCCGTAATCCAAAAAATCTTCCAGGCTGGGCTTGCGTTTGGACTTCATGTTGTCGGCCTTGATATCGTCGTGGAGGGAGAGCAGGATGTCCATGTTGTCATAGATCGGCTGCATCCAGGGGTTGAATTTGTCTGATTTGGAGCCCGGCAGATAGCCCAGATCCTTGCCCAGCGGAGAGATGGGGCGTGAGATCACCAGCCGGGTGTATTTGCTTTCCTCCACCACCTTCTGCAAGCCGGCGGCCATGGCCAGAAGTGTTTTGCCCGTTCCGGCTATTCCAGACAGGCTGACCAGCCTGATCGTGTCGTCGAGGAGCAGGTCGAGCGCCATTTCCTGTTCGTAATTGCGGGCCTTGATGCCGAAAACCTCCTGCCCCAGATAGCTTTGCAGGGTGTAGAGCGCGTTGTTCGATTTGAGGTAACGCAGGGTTTTGATGCTTTCCGGGTCGGATTTTTTGACGAAGCGGACAAACTGGTTGGGATACAGTTCCCCGAAGCTATTGGGGATGTATTTCTTGCCATTGATCTCGTCAAACACCGAGTCTTCCAGCTCCATCGTCTCCCAGCCGGTGTAGAGCTCCTCAAACTTGATGGTGTCGGTCTCGTAGTTTTCCGCGTTGATGCCCACGGCGTCTGCTTTGATGCGGACATTGGCGTCTTTGGAGACCAGGGTGACCTCGTGATCGGGGTATTTGTCCCGGAAATAGAGGGCGGTTCCGATGATCAGGTTGTCGTTGCGGTCCAGGAAGAACAGCTTGGAGGCGGTGTCGGTTACGTCTTTGTTTACGGTGACCTGGACGATCCCGCCGTTTTCCATTTGCACGCCTTCCTGCAGGCTGCCGCCGGCACGCAGGGAATCGAGGTAGCGCCCGATCTGGCGGGCGTTGCGGCTCTTTTCATCCACTCCCTTCTTGAATTGGTCGATCTCCTCGATCACTACGATCGGGATCACGACGCGGTTCTCCTCAAAGGAAAACAGCGACTGGGGATTGTGGATCAGTACGTTAGTGTCCAGTATGTAGATCTTCTTTGCCAAGTGCAGATTTCTCCTATTGCGAGTGATTCTGAATCCGTTCAATGAGTTCTTTGTGGGCCGGGAAATCGTCGGCCAGGGAGGCAGGCTCGGCCAGTTCGAAATCGGTGTAAGAAAAAGCCGGCCACAGCGTGCAGCCGCAGAAAGCAAAGCCTCCGGGTTCGGCCAATTCAGCGGCGAACCAGGTTTGGCGCGGAACGATGAGCTGGGGGGTCTGGCCGGCCTTGATGTCCCTCCCCAGTACAAAGGTTTCCAGCCCTTTCTGCGAGGAGAGGAAATACATGTTCAGGGGCGTGCCTTCATAGAGGTGCCACATCTCGTCGCATTGGACGCGGTGCCATTTGCAGACCATGGCGGCAGGCAGCAAGTAGAGGATCGAAGAGCCCACCAGACGGTTCTGGAAAACGATCCTGCCCGTGGAATCCTTCAGGTCTCCACTGATCTGGGATTGCCAGTTGCGGCGATAAAAACCGCCCTTGGGATGGGGCATCATGTTCAGTTTGTCCAGATATAAGCGGTATTCTTCCATATTACTCTCAAGAAATTCATACTTTGAACAAGGATTTGTCGGCTTCGGATTGACGTCAATGAATTTATTTTCAGGCAGGCAAAAAAATGGTGCTGAAGGGGGGACTCGAACCCCCATGAGCTCATCGCTCACTAGTCCCTGAAACTAGCGTGTATACCAATTTCACCACTTCAGCACTGTGTGTATGAACCAAATCCTGAAGCCCGGCCAGCTTGTCAAGGGATTTGTTGCCAGGCTCGATCACTTGATATAAGAGATTCTCTTGATCTGCTTTAGTACGTTATTTTGAAAGACACGGCAGAGATAGATGCCGCTACTCACGCCTGTTCCGGAGTCATCATCCGCATTCCACCACAGAACATGCTCGCCTTTGTCAAGCTTTCCCTCACTTATGGTTTTAACCTTTTGTCCCCGCAGATTGTAAATGTCGATGCGAACCTCCGCAGCCCGCGCCAGTCCGAGTCTCAAAATGGTAAATTCAATAAAGGGATTGGGATGGATCAGTAGAAAATCCGCATCAGGGGGATTGGTCTCATCGGAAATGGCGACAATCTCCATATACACGATCACTTCATTGCTGGGTGGGCTTTCCACATTGCCGTAGAGGGCAACCACATGGTAGCTGAGGGTATCGCTCTGCGTGATGTGGTCCCGGAAAGTCAAGTGCGCGGGGTCGCCGATTTGGGAGTAGGCACAGCCATTGCGGTATACGCGGTAGCCGCTCAAACTCCGATCATAGACAGGCATCTCCCAGCTCAGATAAACATTTGCGCCGCTTTGCTGAGCGCTGAGATTGACAGGCGCGAAAAGCGGCTGATACTCGTAAGCCCCTTTGTCGATCACGGCTATGCCATCTCCATCGCCATCCCAGACGCGCTCATTGC
>JAHYIU010000114.1 GCA_019429425.1 Candidatus Syntrophosphaera sp. | reverse complement strand
TCCAATGTTGCCCTGACCGGCCTGAAGAATGGAGCGGCCTATTCCGCGGCCAAAGCGGCACTGGTGAATCTGGTCAAAAGCGTGGCCCTGGAAACGGCTTCGGCCAACGTGCTGATCAACGCCATCTCGCCGGCCCCAGTGGAGACCGACCTGGAATCAGACTACGAGGGCGAATACCTGGAATTCCGCAAAAAATACTTCGAGGAGTTCCGCCGCCTGAGCCCCACGGGCAAACTCGTTTCCAAAGAGGAGATCAGCCATTTTGTCCAGCTGCTCCTGAGCTACAGCCTGGAGAACTTCACCGGCGCGAACATCGTCATCGACGGCGGCTTTTCCACCGCCCAATCCACATCCCTCCCGGAGGAAAAATGAGATATCACAAAGTAATATGCTTGCTGATCCTGGCCGTCCTGAGCGCCGGGCTTTATCCCGTGGCCTTTAAAGACGGGGAAAAGCTCACCTTCAAGGTCAAATATGGCATCGTCTCGGCCGGCGAAGCCGTTCTGGAAGCCAAATCCTCATCCTATCAAGGAAATCCGGTCTGGCATCTGAGCACCACCGCCAAGACCTATTCTTTCTTTGATCCCTTCTTCAAAGTGCGCGACAGGGTGGAATCCTGGTGGGACAAGCAGACCCTTCTGCCCTACAAATTTTCCAAGACACTGCAGGAGGGAAATTACCGCCAGCATCGCATCCACACCTTCGACCAGGCGGGCCGGAGCACCTATTACCAGAAATGGAGCTATAAAACGGATACCTGGACCAACGAGACCCAGGCATTGCCCTTCGACACCCAGGACATGCTGAGCGCCTTTTACGAGGTGCGCAACCGCAATCTGAAACCGGGTGCGGCGGTGACGGTCAACATCACTTCGGATGGGCGTTCCGTGCCCACGGAGATAGCTGTCCATCGCCGGGAAAGGGCCAGCACCATTTTTGGGACGGTCGACTGCCTGGTGATCGAGCCCCGCGTGAAAAGCGAGGCGATCTTCAAGCAATCCGGAAACATCCTCATCTGGGTGACCGACGATGACTACAAGATCCCCGTCAAACTCCAGAGCGCGGTCACTTTCGGCTCGTTCATCGCCATTCTGACCGACGCCCGCAACGTTCCCTACTCGATCAAAAACCCAGCCAAATAATGCCCGACCTGCTGAGCCTGGAGAGCTACGCCTATCATCTCCCGCCGGAACTGATCGCGCAATATCCGCTCGCGGAGCGAAGTTCCTCCCGGTTGCTGCATCTGGACAGGGCTTCGGGTGCCATTGAACACGAGCGGTTTTCAGACATCCTCGGCCATCTGCAACCCGGCGAAGTGCTGGTTCTCAACAACAGCAAGGTCATTCCAGCCCGGCTGTTCGGCAGCAAGGCCAACGGAGCAAGGATCGAGATCCTGCTTCTATACAAGCTCGAGGGAACCCGCTGGAAATGCATGGTCCATCCCGGCAAGCGCCTCAAAAGCGAGCAGTGGCTTGAGTTTTCGCCCCGCCTCAGGGGCTTGGTTTCGGAAGCCGATCCCGAAGGCTCGCGGGAGATCGAGTTTGAAGATGAAAGGACCTACTGGAGCGAGATAGAGCGGGTTGGCCATGTGCCTTTGCCCCCCTATATCAAGCGTCCGGATGAAGAAGCCGACCGGGAGAAATACCAAACTGTGTATGCCCAGGAACCGGGATCGGTGGCTGCACCAACGGCCGGACTGCACTTCACTCCAGAGCTTCTGTCCGCCCTCGAGGCCAGGGGCGTGATCATCCGCAACGTTGTCCTGCACGTGGGCATGGACACTTTCCAGCCCGTTAAATGCGAGCGCATCGACCAGCATAAGATACACAGCGAGTTTTGCACCCTGCCTCCGGAAACGGCGGAGGCTGTCAATGCCGCCAAGCAAGAGGGGCGCCGGGTCGTGGCCGTCGGCAGCACTTCAGTCCGCACGCTGGAGAGTTTCTGGAATGAGGGCCGAATGGGATGCGGATCAGGCTGGACGGACATTTTCATCCATTCCGGCAAAGAACCGAGGGTGGCAGACGCCCTGATCACCAATTTCCATTTGCCCAAGTCTTCGCTGTTGATGATGATCTCCGCTTTCGCCGGCTACGAACGGATCATGGCGGCATATGAAGAAGCGGTCAGGCAGAAATACCGCTTTTTCAGCTACGGCGACGCGATGTACATCTCATGAGGACAGAACTTTTTTACGACCGGTTGGATTCGACCAACCTCGAACACGCCAGGCTCCTAGCCAGCGGTGCAAAAACAGATCGCTGGGTCATCCGATCCGGAGAACAGACTGCCGGGATGGGCAGAAATGGCAACGCCTGGCTGTCACCCCGGGGCGGGCTGTATCTGAGCTTTGACCTGCTTTGTCCTCTCACAGTCCCCTCGTTCGCCCTTTACGTGGGCTTTTGCCTGCACAGCCTGCTCCTGAGGCTGTTTCCCCTGCAAGATCTGAGCATCAAGTGGCCCAACGACATCTATCTGGACGGGGCCAAGCTGGCGGGCATCCTCTGCCAGCACAAGCCGGAGGAATCCAGATACCTAATCGGCATTGGGATAAACACCAACACGTCCAGAGATGATGTGATACTTGAAGAAAGAATGGCTATCTTACCTGAAAGCATGGGATTTGCCATATCCAATTCTATCCTTGCCAAACTGCTCGTCGCTTCCGTGGAGGCCGAAGTGTCCAAGCTGGAACAACCGCAGAGCTATCTTATCCATTGCGACGGGCATCTCTACGGCAAAGGTGCCCTGGCTGAAGTATCTGCTCCCCAAGCCGAGCTCAAAGGCAGGATCGAAGGTATAGGCACCGACGGTTCTTTGCTGCTCCGGACCGCTTCGGGAGAAAGCGTCGCGGTTCTGCACGGCAGCCTGCGCATCCTTTCCTGATGCGTGATGACAGCTTTTGCTTGACAGATAGCGCCCAGCAAAATATAATGAAAAAAAAGTAATTTCTATTCCGGGAGGAAGAATGAACAAGTGGATACTGATCGTCCTCGTCGCGTTGCTGGGCCTATATTCCTGCGCCAACAACAGCTCCGCCGGGGCCGAGAAAGTCGAGAAAGCCGCCATCACCACCAAGGTGGCGATCCTGCCCCTCAAGGCATTGGACAGCGGCAGCAGATACATCACCAAGATCCTCACCGTGCGGGATCTTGAGCTCACCTTTGACCAGCACGCCAACTATACCCTGATGGACATGGATGAAACCGCCGAGCAGTTCAAATACACCGGTTTCAGGGACGTCGAGGACATGGATGAGGAGGACATGAAAGAGATCTCCGCCAATTTGACCTCGGACGTGATCGTGATGGGTACCGTCAGTGAAGGCCGCACGGGCATCTACAGCATATCCATGCGTTTTTACAGCACCTTGTCTGAAGAACTGAAGCAGATCAGCTTCAACGTCAGCAAGCTGAAGGAACCGCGTTGGAAAGCTTTGGAAGACAACATGATGAAAGAACTGGACGTGTTTGTCTCCAATGAAATGGACAAGATCTTCAACATCGCCACCAACTATTACAACAACGCCAACTACGTCGAGGCCGAAAGGGCCTTGAAGCAGGTGGTGGCCCTCAAGCCGGACAAGATGGAGGCCTATTATTACCTGGCCAACACTTATGTGAAGACGGACAGGAACGCCCTGGCGGAAGAGAACTTCATCAAGGCCTATGAGCTCAATCCCAAGGACCAACGCGTCTACAGCGCCCTGATCGACCTGTATGACAAGACCAACCAGCCCGCCAAGCGCATCGCCCTGATGGAGCAGATCGCCGCAGCCACCGAGGACGAGGAACTCTGGCTGGCCGTGGGCAACCTCTATGCCCAGCAGGGCAACGCCACCAAGGCCAAGGAATCATTCCGCAAGGCCCTGACCCTCAATCCGGATTATTCCACGGCCAACGTCCGCCTGGCCCTGATGCTCTATGACGAAGGCAGCTATGCCGAAGCGATCCCCTTGTTGGAAAAGGCATTCGACGAAGCGCCGGACAACGAACTGATCAGCCGCAGGCTGGCCACTTCCTATCAGAGGAGCGGCCGCATGCAGGACGCCATCGCCCGCTATGAGGGCCTGATCAAGAGCGATCCCAACAATGCCAACGCCTATCTGAACGTGGTCGGCCTCTATCGCACTTTGGCTGCTGACAGCACGGATCCCGCGGTGGTGGCTGAAATGAACAGCAAGGCGATCAATACCATCCAGGAACTGAGAAAGATCCAGCCGGAGAACGAGTTTGTCTATCTGAACCTGGCCGCCATCTACCTCTCCCAAAACCGTTACAATGACGCGGAAACCAATGCCAACCTGACCATTGCCCGCAATCCCGCCATCGCCCAGGCTTATATCATCCTTTCCGTGGTCAACCAGACACGAGGGACGGATGCCTACAACCGGTTCATCGATCTGGACAGGCAGGCCGCGAGGGCCGTGGGCAGGGAAGCCACCCGCCTGAAAAACGAGCGCGACGCCGCCAAGACCACCGCGAACACGCTGTTCCGCAGGGCTGAAGAAAACCTGAGATCGGCCCGTACCTTCGCCACCGATGCCGAACTGATCGCGGACATCAACAGCCGGCTCAGCCGCATTGCCCAGTTGATCAGCCAGACCGTGTAAAACCTCCGGGCCATAAACCCGGCCAGATATGAAAAGCGCCTGAGAACATCAGGCGCTTTCTTTATATTGCTGAGGGTTTATTGATGTTGCCACGCAAAACAGCTCAGTCCCGATCCCATTTCCCCCGCCTGATATTCCAACCATTCGTTTCCTTTATGTATCCCGCCGGATAACCGCCCGCCTGGCGGGCATCCAGTGGGAAACGAGCAGGAAACCAGGCTTCGGAATATAAGGTATGGCTTCTTTATCCTGTTTGAGAGCGAGCCTATTTAAAGGCTTCCATTCCCGAGAAATCACGCAGCGGGTCGAAGCTTTGCAGGACCCTGAGGTCGCTCTGCGAAAGCTCTTCCAGGCAGATCCGGGTTAGCAGTTCGCCCAGTCCGGGGCCAAGCATGAAGCCCTGCCCGCACATGCCAACGGCGTTGATCAGGTTTTTACCTGCCCTGCCCACGATGGGGAAGCCGTCCGGGGTCATCGGATACTGGCCGCGCCAGGTACGGCGGACCTTCAGATGGCGCAGGCGGGGATAGACCTCCAGCATGCGTTTGCT
>JAHYIU010000113.1 GCA_019429425.1 Candidatus Syntrophosphaera sp. | reverse complement strand
CGCTGGTCTACGACTGGCGCGCGCCGATTTCATCGATGTTCTACGATTTCGAAACCGGTCCGGCACGCTACCAGGCGCCGGCGGGCGAGGTTGCGGGACAGGTGACACTCAAGCGCCAGATGCGCATAAAGAACCGCCTCCTGCTGCCCGAAGACCTGGCCAGGGCGGAATCTGAAGCCCCGCCCAAGGGCCATCACGATGATTTTGAAAGCAAGTTCCTGCGCATCTACACTCTTTACCAGCAAAGCCTGTTGCTCAACCAGGCCCTGGATTTTGACGACATCCTCCTCTACACTGCCAGGCTGCTTAAAACCAATCCCACGGTGCGCGAAAAATACCGCCAGCTTTTCCGCTATGTGATGATCGACGAATATCAGGACACCAATCAGGCCCAGTTCGAGATCGTGCATCAGATCGCCGGAGAACACCAGCGCGTCTGCGTTGTGGGCGACGACGACCAGGCCATCTACAGTTTCCGGGGCGCCACCATCCGCAATATCCTGGAATTCGAGCGGGATTACCAGAACGTCCTTCCCATCAGGCTGGAACAGAATTACCGCAGCACCATGCGCATCCTGGGCCTCGCCAACTCCATCATCAAAAACAACCGCAAGCGCCACAGCAAGGACCTCTGGTCCGAGCTCGGAGACGGCGAAAAACCGGAGCTGTTCACCTACGAGGACGAGACCGATGAGGCCGACAAAACGGCCTTGCGGGTTATGGACCTGAACAAAAAGGGCATCCCCTACAGCCAGATGGCTGTCCTCTACCGCACCAACGCACAATCCCGGGTCTTCGAATACGCCTTCATGCAGCGCAAGATACCCCACTCCATCGTGGGCAGCCTGCATTTCTACCAGCGCAAGGAGATCCGCGACCTGCTTGCCTATCTGGCTGCGATCTCCAACACAGCCGACGCCGAAAGCCTGCTCCGCGTCATCAATGAACCTCCGCGAGGCATCGGACAGGTGACTGTAAACCGCCTGCTCGGTTTTGCCGCCAAGACCCACGTCAATCTCTACCAAGCCCTCCAAAACGCCGGCGCCATCGCGGAAATCAACGGCGGCACCAAACAAAGGCTCGCGGAATTTGCCGCCAAACTCGAGGAGTGGCGCGTGATGGCGCAATCTTCGCCAGTTCTGGATGTGGTGAAGGACATCATGGACCATCTGGACCTGATCTCCCTCTACAAAAGGACCAACGACCCCAAGGACATCTCCCGCGTGGAAAACCTGATCGAGTTCGTCAGTTCGGTGAGCGAATTTTCCGAGCGCTGGCTCGAGGAACAAGACCAGCCGCCGCTCCTGGCGGATTTCCTGCCTTTCGTGGCCCTCCAGACGGACATGGACCGGGCGGAAAGAAGCGCCGATTCCGTCCGCCTGATGACTCTTCACAACGCCAAGGGCCTGGAATTCGATTGCGTCTTCATCGTGGGTCTGGAACAGGAGCTTCTGCCCCACCGCATGAGCATGGACAGCCGCGAATCCATCGAAGAGGAAAGAAGGCTGCTCTACGTGGGCGTGACCCGGGCCAAAACCAGGCTGCTGCTGAGCTATGCCAGATGCCGCCGCCTCTACGACACTTTCTATTTTACCAAACCCAGCCTCTTCCTCCAGGAGCTGGATGAATCGCTCTTCGCGGGATCTGGCGATCAGGCCGACCTTGCCACCGCGCCCCGGGCCAGGCCCAAGACCAGGCACCGCATCACCGAAAAGGACAAGCAATTCCGCATCGGCCAAAAGGTCTGGCACTCGGAATACGGCCCCGGGACTGTGCTCAGCGTTGACGGGATCGGGTCCGACGCCCGCCTCACCATCTCTTTTTCAAGCGGCAAACTCACGAAGATAATCGGGACCTTCGTCAGCACCGAACCGCTTTGACGCCAAGATGATATACGCCAAGATCCGCCCCCGCCTGGAAGCATCGGCCTTCTTCCAAAGCCTGCCCGCCAGCCTGGATTCCGCCCGGCATCTTCAGGTCCACCATCTCAATCAGAGCGCCCGCGCTCTGGTGGCGGCGCATCTTTGGACCCTCACCCAAAAGGACATCCTGATCGTTTCCCAGGACGACATCATCGCCGAGGACATCTGGGATGACCTCTGCGCCCTGATCGGCCCCGCCAATGCCCATTATTTGCCGGATTACGAGATCCTGCCCTACGAAGAGCGCTCGCCCCACTATTCCATCCGCGCCACCCGCATGATGTGCATCCAGAACGTCCTCAAAGGCCAGCCGGCCGTTTACAGCGTCTCCATCCGCGCCCTGCTGCGCTATCTCCCGCCTCTGTCCAACATTTCCCGCCACGTGAGGGAACTGCGCCCCGGGCTGGAATATCCGCCCGACGACCTGATGCGCGACCTGGTCAACATGGGCTTCGAACCCCAGTATCAGATCAGCAAGGTCTTCCAGGTGGCCCGGCGCGGAGGCATCATGGACATCTTCAGCCCACCCGATCTGAGGCCCGTGCGGATCGAGTTCTTTGGCGACGAGATCATCACCATGCGCTATTTTTCCACCAACACCCAGCGCTCCGAGCCCGGCGAAGTGCCTTCCTACACCATCATCCCAGCCCGGGAATTCTCCCTCGACGACATCAGCGATTCCTCCGTTCTGGCGCCCCAATTGCGGACAACGGGATTCTTTGAAGGCATCGAAAACCAGTTCAGCCTCCTTCTGGACGGGCTTTCCACCTTCGCGGACTATTTCGACCCGGACAAACGCCTGCTCCTCTTCAACAATTATGTCTACATCCATGAGGAATTCGAGCAACTCAACGAACAGGTGCACCTGCAATACCGGCGTGAGCTGAAAAAAAAGACCAAAGCCAAGCTCAGCCCCCCGGACAGGCTGATGGCGGACGAAGCGAAATTGCTGGAGCTCACCCGTCCCCAGAGCAGCCTGTTCCTCTCCCAGAGCGAATTTGTGCTGCCCTTTTCCACCACCAACGTCAAAGCCCCGTTCGAAGCCCAGCCCTCCTTCAACGGCGATCTGGGGCTCCTGGCCTCGTCCCTGAAACATCTGGAAGCCCAAAACACCCGCCCCATCCTGCTGTTTGACAATCCCAGCCAAAGCAAGCGCATGCACGAACTTCTCCAGGATTTCGGCTGCGATCCGGACAGCCACATCGGCGTACTGCACGAGGGTTTCCGCGTTCTGGACTGCGATCTGGCGCTCTGGACCGACCACGAGATTTTCAACCGCTACAAGCGCAAACGCTATTCCCCGCGCTTCTCGCCCGGCGAAGAGATCGTGGATTACGAAAGCCTCAAGCCCGGCGACTATGTTGTCCATATCGACCACGGGATCGGGATCTTCGAAGGCCTCACCATCATCCGCCTGGACGGCCAGGAAACCGAATGCCTGGTACTCCGCTATGCCGGGGACGACCGGGTCTACGTGCCCACCTACCAGCTCAAGCTCGTCACCAAATACGTCGCGGAGGAAAGTGCCGAGCCTGTCCTGAACCGGATCGGATCGGCCAAATGGCAGCATACCAAGCACAAGGCCACCCAGCAGATCGAGCTCATCGCCGCGGACATCGTCAAGCTTTACGCGGAACGCAGCTCGCGCATCGGATTTGCCCATCAGCCGGACACCACCTGGCAGCGCGAGATGGAGGAATCCTTCATCTACGAGGATACGGCCGACCAGGTCCGCTCCACCAACGAGATCAAGGCGGACATGGAAAGCCCGGCCCCGATGGAGCGCCTGCTTTGCGGAGACGTGGGTTTCGGCAAGACCGAGGTAGCCGTCCGCGCCGCTTTCAAGGCCGTCTGTTCCGGCTGCCAGGTCGCCGTGCTCGTTCCCACAACCCTTTTGGCGGAGCAGCATTGGCGCGTTTTTCGGGAAAGGCTGGCCCAATACCCCGTCCGCGTGGCCATGATGAGCCGTTTCCGCAGCAACGCCCAATTGCGCGAGGACATTTCCGGAATTGCCGCCGGGACCGTCGATATCGCCATCGGCACCCACAGGCTGCTTTCCAAGGACATCCGGTTTCAGAACCTCGGCCTGCTCATCATCGATGAGGAACACCGCTTCGGGGTTCGCCACAAGGAGCGCCTCCGCAAGCTCCAATCCAACGTGGACACCCTCTACATGAGCGCCACGCCCATCCCGCGCACGATGAACATGGCCCTGGCCCGGCTCAAGGAAATTTCCCTGATGCAGACCTCGCCCAAGGAACGTCTGCCCATCCGCACCATCATCACCCCGCGTGACAACGAGGTGATCAAAGACGCCATCCGGCGCGAGATCGACCGCGGCGGCCAGGTTTTCTTCATCCACAACCGCGTTCAGACCATCGAGACCATCGCCGAAGAACTGCGCGCCCTGATGCCGAATGTCAGATTCGTCGTCGGCCACGCCCAGATGCCGGAACGCCATCTGGAGGAGGTGATGGACGCCTTCATCAACCGCGAATTCCAGGTGCTGATCTCCACCACCATCATCGAAAACGGGATCGACATCCCCAACGCCAACACCATCCTCATCGACCGCGCCGACACCTTCGGCCTCGCCCAGCTTTACCAGATGCGCGGACGCGTGGGGCGCAGCAACCGCCGCGCCTATTCCTACCTCCTGATCTCCAAGGGCACCACCGGCGTTGCCCGCCAGCGCTTGGAGGCCCTCACCCAATACGATTACCTGGGAGCAGGTTTCCAGGTCGCCCTGCGCGACCTCGAGCTGCGCGGAGCGGGCACCATCCTGGGCACCAAACAGAGCGGCATCATCCAATCCATCGGTTTCAATTACTACAACAGCCTCCTGGAGCGCGCCATCACCGCGGTTCAGGACGGAAAAAGCGTCTCCGGCGAATTGGAAACCCCCAAGACCAGGCGCAAGCTCAGCACCGAGATCGACCTCTATTTCCCTCCGGAATACATCAACGACGACGAACAGCGCCTGGCCATCTATCGCCGCCTGGGCGCTTTTGAGGATTTGGCGGAGATCGCGGATTTCGAATCCGAACTGGCCGACCGCTTCGGCCCACTGCCCGATAAAGCCGCCTGGCTGCTGATGTATTTCAAGCTAAACATCCTCGCCAAACAGGCCGACCTGCTCAATTGCCACGTCCGCCACCACACCCTCACCCTCGAATTCAAGCCAGAAAACCTGCCGCCCCGCCAAAAGGTTCTGGATTTCAGCTCCAAGGTGAAACAGGACCTGCGTTTCGACGCCGCCAAAGGGCTCAAGCTGGAGATCGCCTTTGATAAAAACCTGGAATACCGGGAGCAGTTTGCCGAAGCCCTCCGCCTCCTCGAGCTCTACGTCCAATCCTGACCTCTTTCTCTAAACGCAAACCCCTCAGCGAGATAGATCGATTTTTGCCTATCTTTCCCTGCGTCTCCCACCCTCCCTGTCAAGTCCTGAAATAGGTTGACTGTTTTTCGTTGTTATATTTCTGAGCTGTAGTGTCGTATTTGTGCTACAGAGCCCCCCATAGAATTGAATGCCCCCGAGCGCTGGATTCCTCTTTCCAAC
>JAHYIU010000112.1 GCA_019429425.1 Candidatus Syntrophosphaera sp. | reverse complement strand
TTGATGACCTTGAACCCTTTGATTACACGATCATGATGGGTTTTATGGATTATGTTGCCAATGCCCGCGAGGCAGTCATCCACGCGCTGACACTGACCAGGGAAAGCCTCTTCCTCAGTTTTCCCGCTTCCGGCGGATTCCTGGCCTGGCAGAGGAAACTGCGCTACAAAAGGAAATGCCCCCTCTTTTTGTACAGCCATGACGAGGTCAGGGACCTTTTTGCATATCTTCCCGGCATCAGATTCAGGATCCGCAGGATAGGCCGCGATTTCTGGGTCCGGGCGGATAAGACAAACCAAGATACCAATACAAACTCAAGATAGAAAAGCAAAAACAATATAAGGAGACAAACATGGAAGACAAGGAAAAGAAAAAACTCACCACCGTATCCGGCGCCCCGGTGACGAACAACAATGACATCAAGACAGCCGGAAAGCGTGGCCCGCTGTTGATGGAAGACGTCTGGCTGGTGGAGAAACTGGCCCATTTCGATCGCGAGGTCATACCCGAACGCCGCATGCATGCCAAAGGCTCAGGCGCTTTCGGAACTTTCACCGTCACCAATGACATCACCAAGTACACCAAGACCAAGATCTTCTCCGAGATAGGTAAGAAAACCGAGCTCTTCGCACGCTTCTCCACGGTCGCCGGCGAACGAGGCGCGGCGGACGCGGAACGCGACATTCGCGGTTTCGCCGTCAAATTCTACACCGAGGAAGGAAACTGGGACATCGTGGGCAACAACACCCCGGTCTTCCTTTTTCCGCGACCCGCTGAGGTTTCCCGGGCTCAACCACGCCGTGAAGCGCGATCCCAAGACCAACCTGCGCAGCGCCAAAAACAACTGGGATTTTTGGAGTTCGCTGCCGGAGGCGATCCATCAAGTCACCATCACCATGAGCGACCGCGGCATACCCTTGTCCTACAGGCACATGAACGGTTACGGCTGCCATACCTTCGCCATGTATGACAAGGACAACCACAGGGTCTGGGTCAAATTCCATTTCAAGACCCAGCAGGGCATCAAAAACCTTACTGACGCCGAGGCCGAAGCCCTGGTCGGCAAAGACCGCGAAAGCCATCAGCGCGACCTCTTTGACAGCATTGAAAAAGGCGATTTTCCCCGCTGGACGCTGTCCATCCAGGTGATGACGGAGGAAGAGGCCAACCAGGTTCCCTTCAACCCCTTCGACGTGACCAAGGTCTGGACCAAGAAGAAATGGCCGCTGATCGAGGTCGGCGTGATGGAACTCAACCGCAATCCGGAGAATTATTTCCAGGATGTGGAACAGGCCGTTTTCACCCTCGCCAACATCGTTCCCGGAGTTGGCTATTCGCCCGACCGCATGCTGCAGGCGCGGCTCTTTTCCTACGGCGTCGCGCAGGGCTACCGCCTGGGGATCAACCACCACCAGATCCCGGTCAACAAATCCCGCAATGAGGCTCACAGCTTCCACCGCGATGGCGACCTGCGGCTGGATGGAAACTACGGCGGCACTTTGGGTTATGATCCCAATTCTTTTGGCGAATGGCAGGACCAGCCGGATTTCTCCGAACCCCCCTATCCGCTCGAGGGAGATGCCGACCGCTATGATTTCCACGCCGACGACAATGACTATTACAGCCAGCCCCGCGAACTTTTCAAGCTGATGAGCTCCCAGCAGAAACAGGCCCTCTATGATAACACCGCCCGCAACATGGGTGACGCGCCCAAGGAGATCAAGATCCGCCACATCGTCAATTGCTGGAAGGTCGATCCCGCCTATGGTGAAGGTGTCGCCAAAGCCAGCGGCATCCCGATGGGCGAAGTGCCGGCCAGTTGACCTGACAACCCCGACAAAATGCATGAACATGGCCCGGTGAAAGTCACCGGGTCTTTTTTTGCTCTGGTTGAGTTTATTACTGGTAATCCTTGGGCATTCTTTATTGTGTGAATTCACTAAAGGCATACAATTATCAGCAACATTAGCATCTGTGGCAAGTGAAAATATTCCTTGACAACCGAATGGCATTCAGATCTATTGAAAAATAAATTGTCTCGTGGTTTCCCGTGCATTTTGGCAATGATGGGGAGCCAGGGAGGAACGATGAAACATGTGTTGATTTTTCTTTGCTTGGGGTTCCTGACGGCCTTGGCCTGGCCTCAGGCTCCGGGATGGGATTGGGTTCAAACGCCCGCCGGGCTAATCGGGGAAAGTGGTGAGGATGTGGCCATGGACAGCGCCGGAAACATCTATGTAACAGGTTGGTTCAAGGGCACAGCGGTCTTTGGGGCGTTCACACTGAATTCAAACGGCTACCGGGATGTCTTTGTTGCCAAAGCCGATCCAGATGGCAACTGGCTTTGGGCCAATTCCGCGGGCGGACCTGGTGTGGACTGCGGCAATTGCCTGGATGTGGATGCATCGGGTAACTCCTTTGTGACCGGTTATTTCTATGCCAGTGCTACTTTTGGGGGAAGTGTAATCACCAGCGCGGGCCTGTCCGACATCTTTGTGGCCAAGCTTGATCCCGCCGGAAATTGGGTCTGGGCCAGCCGGGCGGGCGGGCCGTATCATGACTTTGGAAACGCCATAACAGTTGGCGGCGCCGGCTTGATCTTTGTCACCGGCTCATTTGAATCCATCGCCAGCTTTGGCTCCACTTCGCTCACCAGCAGCGGCGCCAGCGACATATTCCTGACTGTGTTGGGTGAGCTGGGTGCCTGGCTGGTGGCGATCAGGGCGGGAGGGCCCGGTTGGGACGCAGGCCAAGACGTGATCCGGGACAGCTTTGGCAATATCTATGTGACAGGTTCTTACGAAATTACCGCGACTTTTTATACAAGCACGCTCAACAGCTACGGCGCTGATGATATCTTCCTGGCAAAATTCGACCCCGCTGGCCTCTTTATCGGAGTGATGGGAGCCGGGAGTGTAGGCGGCGACTACGGCTGGGACCTTGCGGCAGACAGTGCCGGGAACGTCTTTCTGGCGGGCTCTTTTTACGGAACCGCCTACTTCGGGCCGGTTACCCTGATCAGCAATGGTTTATTCGATGTTTTCGTGGCCAAGATCCTGCCCGCGTTTGTCCTGGAGTTTGCAGTGGCGGGGGGCGGTCCCCAATATGACAAAGCATCGGGCGTGAACGTGGACAGCGCCGGGAACATCTATGTCACCGGTTATTACAACGGCACTGCCACCTTCGGGTCCCATGTGCTACCCTGGCGCGACGGGGACAATATCTTCGCCGCCAAACTCGATCCCGCGGGCAACTGGCTCTGGGTTCAATGGGCAGGGGGAAACGACAACGACCTTGGTTGCGATATTGAAGTGGATGGCGCCGGAAATAGCTTTGTGACAGGTTCTTTCATCAGTACAGCGGAATTTGGCCCGTTCCTGTTTAGTTACCCAGACGAGGTGATGAAAATGTTCCTGGCCAAACTGAGATTTGGTACGAACATACCCCTCTCCCCTCAGAACTTGAGTATCAGCGCCATCGAATTCATTTGCTACCTGACTTGGTCGCCGGTCACTCAAGATATCAACGGTTATCCGCTTACGCCAGACCACTATCAGGTCTTCTGGGCCGAGGACCCTGAGGGGCCATATACCCCAGTTCTGCCTCTCGCCACCAATTGCTGGTGGTTTGGCTCCAATGCTCAGCCCGCGGGATTCTACAGGGTCACGGCGGTGGTGGAGGAATAAAGAACCAACCTGCAAGGATACTATTGGACCGTCTTCGGGGCTTCGCAATCAAGCGCAGCGAATCCGGGAGGTGGTTCCGGGGGCCTCCAGAACACCAGAGTCATCTGGTTTTTGGGAGCTTTGTGCGGGTTCACTTCACCGGATGAATCCAGCGGTCCGTATGCTTTCCCTCCGCATCCGCGTTCTTGGTTTTTTGCCTCGTAATGAATTCCGGGCAACAACAGACTGAAGCCTAGGTTCTGGTGCCCCATCCTCATCCAGGCTGGTCTAGACCACGATCCTGGGTATTTGGTAGGGCAGGCGGGAAAGCAGCTCGTAATTGACCATTTTGGTCAGTTCGGCAAAGGAGGCGACGGAGATGCTCAGGTCGCCTTGCCTGCCGATCAAAACAACCTCGTCGCCGACCTTTACGCCCGGTATATTGGTCACGTTGACCATGAACATGTTCATGTTGACCATGCCCACCACATCCGCTCTTCGACCGTGGATCAGCACGTGGCCTGCATTTCCCAGGCTGCGGCTGTAACCGTGGTGATAGCCGATGGGCACGGTAGCCAGCCTCATGTTTTTGGTGCTGAGAAAGGCGTTTCCATAGTTGATGAAGTTGCCCTTGTCAACCGTCTTGATGCTCATGACCCGGCTTTTCCAACTGAGGATCGCTTTCAGTGGATCGCGGGTGAATTTGGATTCCGCGGAGAGCAGGTTGTTCATTTTGGTTTCCATGCTGGGCCAAAAACCGTATTGGGCAATGCCAAAACGCACCAGATCCATGATCGTGTGCTTATAGATCAGAGCCGCGGCGGAACAGGCGCTGTGGTAAAAACGGGGCTTGATCCCGCCTCTTTTCAAAATCTTGGTCAACTTCTCAAACTGCTGGTATTGTTGCTGGATGCGATGATAATTGGCGATACTCTCAGCCCCGGCAAAGTGGGTGCAAACTCCCTCGAACTGCAGATGGCGGCTGTTCTTTTTGATCGCTTGCATGATCCGCGGCAGTTCCTCTTCATCCAGGCCGGTGCGGTTCATTCCCGTTTCCAGCTCCAGATGGACCAGGGCCTTCTTCTTCTGTTTGCGGGCTTCCCCGCTGGCGGCGGCCAGACGCTCTTCAGTAAAGACAAAGAAGGCAATGTTCTGGGCGATGGCCCAATCCAGCTGATCCTCATCCAGCATTCCCATGATCATCAAATTTGTTTCCGGGGCCTTGACCTGCAGGGCGCGGCTGGCTTCGAAGGCGTCATAAACGGCGAAATTCCGCACTCCAGCCGCTTCAGCCAGGGGCAAAAATTGCTCGATGCCATGGCCATAGGCGTTGCCTTTGATCACGGAAACGAACACCACCTTTTCCCCGACCCGTTTACGCAAATAGCGGATATTCTTGTTCAGGGCGGCGCGGTCGAGTTCAATCCAACTGGAATGCAGCATGC
Organism: Candidatus Syntrophosphaera sp.; assembly: GCA_019429425.1. Lineage (NCBI taxonomy): Bacteria > Pseudomonadati > Candidatus Cloacimonadota > Cloacimonadia (SeqCode) > Cloacimonadales (SeqCode) > Cloacimonadaceae (SeqCode) > Candidatus Syntrophosphaera > Candidatus Syntrophosphaera sp. The sequence continues at coordinate 468 of JAHYIU010000112.1, read as the reverse complement.
CATACCTCCTGCCTCAATTGAGTTGCGGTCGGAATTCTTTTCTCTTAATCCATAAAACACGAAACGCCAGGCACAAGCTCAACTGTCAAGAAAAACCTGTTTGCCCGCCAGAGGAGAGAAGTTTTCTGCGGCTCTCTTTCAAACCAAGGGGACCAGCTTTTCATTTGCGGCTGAAAGGGGTGGCAAATTCCGCCTTGCCTCAGCGGTCAAAGATCGCTTCTGAAGTCAGCTTTGCTGCGTCTGCCGCTTCGGAGATCGGCAGTCCGCTGGTTGTTCATTCCGGATTTGACAAGGCCATCACCATCTCGCTTTGTAGGGAGCCAAGTTCATCAATCATATACAAAGACCTTTGCGTAATTGCTTTATACTGGCATGACAGGGCATGATTCGGAAAGTTATCTACAACATCCGGAGATTCATCGTCCCGATCGATGAAAAGTCCCTGGATTCCCCACTATTTTGTCACTA
>JAHYIU010000111.1 GCA_019429425.1 Candidatus Syntrophosphaera sp. | reverse complement strand
CTTGTTGGAAAGAGGAATCCAGCGCTCGGGGGCATTCAATTCTATGGGGGGCTCTGTAGCACAAATACGACACTACAGCTCAGAAATATAACAACGAAAAACAGTCAACCTATTTCAGGACTTGACAAAAAGCTTAGCAGCGAATTAAGTGGGTCGGGTTGTGGGTCAGTTTGATCCGAGACGATCGTTTGGGAAACTCCGCTTTGCCACAGGCGGAATAGGCCGGTTATGAAATCAGCCAGGCTGCCTCTTCGCATCTGAGATCGGCTGTCCGGAGATGGTGCGCTTCTGAATTTAACAAGCTCGCCACCCACTCGATATAAAAGACAGCCGATTTTGGTTGACGCCTGACCGGGCTTGGAAATCCTGACTTCAAAATCAAGACAGGTGAGATATGAAAAAAACGTTGATGTTCCTCATGATGATGGCGGCCGCTTTGGGCTTGGCGGCTCAGACCGGGCTGTTTGGCATATCCTTTGGCGACGACCTGAACAGGGCGGATTCCCTGATGTCCCAGGCCGGTTTTGTGGCTGAAGACGTCGAAGGGACTATGGTCAAGTACTATTCGGACTACAACAAGCTGGTGGAATCGGTGGTGCTGTTCGTTCAGCCCGATATGGAATGGGTGGCCGGCTGGTTCGTATTGTATTATAAGGAAAACACCGAGCAGCAGGATAGATACGTTTTGGATAGACTGCACCGGATGCATGGGGAAGAAGTTTTGATCGATCAGGAAGCGCAGTTCATAACTTGGTTCTTTGACGACACGCGCACTGTGACTTACGGATACGCTTCCACGGGAAACCTCTGCGTGTATTACCACGACAGCCATTTTGAAGAGGTATTCGACCTGCCTCCCTCGGCCCTGCGCCGGATCACGGAAAGCAAAGAGTAGCACGGGAATAAGCTCCGGCAGAGATCAGGTCCGCTGCCAAGGACCATCAACAAAGGAATCCAACCTGCCTTCCACTTTGGCTTGTGCTTTGGACTTGACAAAACAGGCGTGTCCAAAATTATGGAAGATTAAGCAATAAATAAATTAACATCATAGATCACAGTATCTTAGGGAGTTTACAAATGAAAACTGGCGGCTGCCGTTTTGGAACGCACCGGGTGCTGGAACCCCGCGGGGTCCTGCCCCAACCAGCAAGAGTCCTGGACAACGACATGAGCGAGATCTGGGACAATGAGCTGCTCATCGACGTGATCCGCCTGAACGTCGATTCGGCCTCATTCCATCAGATCAAGAACAAGCTGATCGCCCAGGGCCACAACGACCTGGAGCAAACCTTTGCCGCGCATGCAATCGACCTCACCAACCGCACGGGCAAACACAAGAACGAGGACACCGGTTCCGGCGGCATGCTGATCGGCCGGGTCGCCCAGATCGGGCCGAAGTTTGAGATGGAAGACGAGATCAAGGTGGGCGACTCCATCGCCTCCCTGGTCTCGCTATCGCTCACTCCGCTCAAGATCAGAAGGGTCAAACGCGTTTTGCTGGACAAGGACCAGGTGGAGATCGAGGGTCAGGCGATCCTCTTCAGCAGCGGGATCTATGCCAAACTCCCTCCGGATATGGATGAGAACCTTGCCCTGTCCGTGCTGGATGTGGCTGGCGCTCCAGCCCAGGTGGAACGGCTGGCCAAGCCAGGTGAGACGGTCGTGATCATCGGAGCCAACGGCAAGAGCGGAATCCTCTGCAACGCCGTGGCACACGAACGGGTGGGCGTTTCCGGCAAGGTCATCGGAATCGTGCGCAATGAGAACTATATCCAGACCTGCAAAGAGAGCGGCTGCGACGAGGTGATCATCACCGACGCCACCGACGCTTTGGCAATCCAGCGTGAAGTTGCCCGCCACACCAGAGGCCAGATGGCGGACCTGGTGATCAACGTGGTTAATATCGAGGACACGGAACTGCCTTCCATCATGGCCTGCAAGGATAGAGGCACCGTCTATTTCTTTTCCATGGCCACCTCCTTCACCAAGGCCGCTTTGGGTGCCGAAGGCATTGGAGCAGATGTGGACATGATACTGGGCAACGGCTACGCGCATCACCACGCCGCGATATCCATCGACCTGCTGCGCCGCAATCCGGTCTTGATGAAACTCTTCAAGGAAAGATACACGGATTAGGAAGGAAAAAATGGCAGAGATAATCAAGATCCGCAACATCGCCACAGCAAAGGAATGGAACGACTGGCATTGGCAGATCAGGAACCGCATCACGGATTTCAAGACATTAAGGAAATACATCCAGCTCCAGCCGGAAGAGGAAGCGGTGGCAAAATCCAAGAGCTATTCCTTCCGCATGGCGATCACGCCCTACTACCTTTCCCTGATCGATCACAAAAACCTCCTCGATCCCGTGCGCCTGCAGGCCATACCGCGCATCGCGGAGAGCAAGCTCGATCCTTCGGACATGCCCGATCCTCTGGCCGAGGATACAGATGCTCCGGTACCCGGCATGACCCATCGTTACCCCGACCGCGTGCTTCTTCTGATCACCGATCAGTGCTCTATGTACTGCCGCCATTGCACCCGCCGCCGCAAAGCCGGCGAGCACGATGCCCCCATGCCGCGGGAGAATGTGGACAAAGCTTTGGCCTACATCGAAGAGCACAAAGAAGTGCGCGATGTGCTGCTCAGCGGAGGAGACCCCCTCACCCTTGGCGATGAGCGCCTGGATGAGCTTTTGGGCAGGCTGGCCAAGATCAAGCATGTGGATATAGTCCGCATCGGATCCCGGGTGCCGGTCGTGATGCCGCAACGCATCACCGATGGCCTGTTGGATGTTTTCAGAAAATACAAGTTTTTATGGCTGAACACCCATTTCAACCATCCCCATGAGATCACTCCCACGTCCGCAGCCGCTTTGGCCAGAATTGCCGAGGCGGGTGTACCGCTTGGAAATCAATCCGTTCTCCTCAAAGGCGTGAATGACAACGTCGATGTGATGAAGGCACTGGTGCACGGACTCGTTCGCAACAGGGTCCGCCCCTACTACCTCTATCAATGCGATCTTTCTGAAGGGATCTCCCATTTCCGCACTCCCGTGTCCAAAGGCATAGAGATAATCGAATCCTTGCGCGGCCATACCTCCGGCCTCTGCGTTCCAACCTACGTTGTGGACGCGCCCGGCGGCGGCGGCAAGATCCCGGTGATGCCCAACTACCTGATCTCTCAGATGCCTGGAAGAGTGGTCCTGCGTAACTATGAGGGTGTCATCACCAGATACACCGAGCCGGGATACGTACCCAGCGAAGATAAGAACTACAAAGCCCTCTGCCCAGCTGAAAGGAAATCCAGGGAAGGTGTGATGGCCTTGCTGCGTGGCATGCAGGTTTCAATCGGCCCGGCCGAGACCAAGCGCAACAAGCGCCGCAAAAAGTAACAAGGCGGTTTGATTCTGATCGCTTCAAGCGCTGGGGAGCGAGGCTCCTTCGATTGGTTGCACGGCGATGCCGCGATCGCGATCGTTGGCATCTGCAAGAATGCCGGCAAGACAAGCCTGCTGAACCATCTTCTCGCCCTGCGCGGCGAACAGGTCTGGGGAGTTTTCAGCACAGGGATCGACGGAGAGGAGACCGATACCGTCTTCAAGATCCCCAAGCCCAGGGTCAGGCTAGGTCCGGGCATAATTTTCTGTTGCGACACTCCCATCCTGGACAGCCATGGCAGTTCCGTCTCAGTGCTGGAAAAACTGGCTTTCAGCGCTCCCTTGCGCCCGCTGTGGCTGGCCCAGTCGGAAATTCCCATCCAGACAGAGATCACAGGCCCGGCCACCCTAAGCGGCCAGATCAATGCTTTGGAGCGGATGCAAAGCCTGGGTGCGGAAAAAGTGCTGATCGACGGCTCCCTGGACCGCAAATCGATCGCCCTATCCGACGCTGTGGATGGCGTGGCGCTGCTGATCGGAGCCAGTTTTGGCAGCATTCCCCAGATCATCGCAGAACTCAAGCGCTTGGAACTCCTCAACCGGATCACTGCCTATTCCGATACCGTCAAAGGATACCCAGAATACTGTCTGCTTCTGGATTCCGAACAAGTATTGGTACAACGGGACAAAGAATGGGAGCCGTCCGGGATGGCTTCACTCTTGGGAGACGAAAAAGAACTGCGAGCTCTGCTGGAACGTCCACTTCGGAAGATTTATATCCCCGGAGCGATAACGGACGCGGTTTTTTCCAGGATCAAAGAACCCCTGCAAAAAGCGGGACCCCCCATCGTTCTGCGCCATCCCGATTGCCTGAAGCTTTCATATCCAAAGCTCGAGCAATTTGCGAAAGAATTTTCAGCCCAAGCCCTCATCCCCTTCAAGATCAGGTCTTTTGTGCTCAACAGCATGTCCGTGGGCACGCAAACCGTCGACGCGGCAGAGTTCAGAGGCAGGCTGCGTGGGGAATTCCCCCACCTGGACCTGCCCGACATCAGGGAGTTGGAAATATGAGCAATCGAGACCAGATCACCAACGTCACCGTCAACCTGGGCCTGGCCTGCAACGTGATGCTATCCATCCTGAAGACGGCCGTGGGCATTTTGGGCCACTCACAGGCGCTGCTGGCCGATGGCATCAACTCCACTTCCGACGTGGTCTATTACGTTGCCGTGAAGATATTCATGCTCCAGGCGAACAAGCCGGCCGATCCCGAACATCCCTATGGCCATCGCCAGCTGGAAAGCATTTCCGCCATCGTCGTGGGTGCTTTCATCCTCACCACCGGCATCGCCATCTTTTGGGAATCGATCAACAAGGTCTACGACCTGCTTTCCAATTACAGCGATTTCCAGCCGGCCTCCCTGCTCGTTCTGTTCATCGCCAGCGGCACCTTGCTGCTCAAGATATACCTGTACATTTTCTCGCGCCGCAACTTCCGCCGCACCAGCAATCCCACTCTCCGCGCCCTCTCCAACGACCATTTCAACGACATCCTGGCTGCCGTGGCCGTGATCGTGGGCGTGGTGATGGCCAGGCTGGGGATATATTGGATGGATCCCGCGGCCGGTGCGATCGTTGCCATATTCATCATCAGGACGGGAATCACCATCATTCTGGAATCCTCGGCCGAACTGATGGACAAGGTGCCGGATGACGATTTCCGCAGGGAAGTGCGGAGGATCGCGCTCTCCGTCGAGGGTGTACGGAATGTGGAACTGCTGGGCGTGCACCGGTTTGGAACATTTTTCACCATCGACATGACTATCTGCGTGGACGGAAACATCAGCGTCGACGAGGGCAACACCATCTCGCACATCGTGGAGGATAATCTGATGCAACATTTTCACAGCGGACTCAGGAAAGTGATGATCCACTTCCATCCTGAACCTGGGCAGCTTCCATGACCGTGGGCAAAAAAATACTTTTGGCCTTCAGCGGCCTCTGCCTGTTGAGCTTCACCCTGCTAGCCTTTTTCGACACTTCCGGCAGGCGTGGCGCGGATGACGCCTCCAATCTTGATCCCTACGGCGGTGAGGGCTGGATCGTGGCAGTGATTCCGCCCGGCGGCAGCATTTTCTCCGTCTTGGAAAAGAACGGCCTGCCCCTCAAGGAGATCGGGCTTGTCTCCTTTCATTTCGGCAATTTTGTGGACGTAACCACCATTCAACCC
>JAHYIU010000110.1 GCA_019429425.1 Candidatus Syntrophosphaera sp. | reverse complement strand
CGGCCGTAATACATTTCAGGAAGGTAGTCAGTGCCTTGGAGCCGCACATAGGTCAGGTCCGTCACATGTGAGCCGGTGGCACCGGAATTGGAGATGATATTGTCGCCGGAGGTGGATGTATCGCCAACGATCAAGAGATAGGTGGGGGCTGGATCCTCTGCTGTGGCAGCGCTCCAGACACTCGCCATGTATGTGTTGATGGCCGAGGTGGCATTAGCGACAGTCCCACCGCTGCCCACCGTGGTTACGACCACGTTGTAGCCCTGCTGCCTTTTCCAATCCACAAAGGGTTGCAGAGTGCTCACATAGTTGGGCGGCACCAGGATCAGCATCTTGGTGGGATAGCGGACCAAGCTGGGACGGTCCATGCGCTGCCAGTTGAAGAGGGATTGTCCGTAGGCCCGGTCAAATTCCCAGGACGCAGTTTTGGCGAGGAGTTCTTCGGTTGCCAATAGGTCCGGGTTTTCGAAATCGATCCGGACGTCGAGGTTTTGCATCACCAGAAGATTGTTGCCCACAGGATCGTAGCGCACAGGATAAAAACTAAGGGCAAAGACCCGCACTCCACGCAGATAGCCGATCTCGTCGACTTTGATCCAGTCGCGTTCGTTGTAACCTTTGCGTTGATAGTCCTTTTCTTTCAGGACGAATGGCATTGTGGCCGGGTCTGAGGATTTGGAAATTGGCGCCTGGGCTGGCACTATGAGGTTGTTGAGTTTACTGGCAGAGGCATTAAGTTCCCGGGCCGATTGTGAATTGAAAGTGTAGCTCACCCTGGCGCCAAGAGGGACCGCGAACATTTGGCGCAGCATGGGGAGTTGGGGCTCGCCCACATCTGTTGTTTGGCCCCAGCCTTCAACGTATAGTTCATCGAAAAGGCCTGATTTGGTCTGGACTTCGCGGATCTTCAGTTCTCCGATCCGGAATTGGACATTGAAGCCAAAGTCGCTGTTGGCAGATAGCGTGGCTTGGTTGGGAAAGCTGGAAAGTTCGATCTGCCGCTGTGTGGCAGAGAGGGAAACGAAGCTGACAAGAATGAATGCCAATAACGGCAGTATCTTGCCCAAAGTCAAGTTTTGCATTTTAACTCCAGGATGTGGTGATTTGTTCCTGTTTCCAGTTTACGCAATTTTTATTCCACAGAAATGATTATTAGAGGCCAGTAATCGGCTTAAATACATAACATTATGTGCCTGTACCGAATGGAGGCAGGGAACGGATGGGTAATGAATGCAAACATATGTCAAGACACCAGCGGGTTACACTCTCGTAACCTTGGAGAAAGATCTGTTGGTTAGTCTATAATGGGTACGTCGGTGGCGATCACCCGGAAAAACAGCATCTCCGAATCGCTGGCCGGATGGTCCCAATGGAGGTTATCTGTCACTCCGAGCAAGGAATAGGTTCCGAAGGGATCCTCACCGGCCCAGATCTCGTAATAGACCTGGCTGGCAACCGCGTTCCATTCTATTCTCACAGTTTCCGTATCAAGCAAGGAGATCTGGATATCCGGCACAGGCAGCGAATATGGGATGACAATCACCCAAACGCTGGCGCTGGTTTGATTTACCCCATCGCTGAGTATGAATGTTATCAGTTCAGAGCCTGTCCATCCGTTAGCCGCGGAGATGGAGACCAGCAAACCGCTGATCCGGATGATCAGGTTGGTATTGCCAGAATAGGCAAGCGTGAGCGGACCGTCGCCCGGATTATCAATGTAGGCGCTGAAATCTATCACCAGACCCTGATCCATGTCAAATTCAAAACTGTCCGGCAGCACCATGGATAGCGGCTGTTCCTCGCAACTGACGATGATCAGCACAGAGTCGCTGGCAGCAGCGTAACCGTCGCTCACGGTGAAAAATACCAGTTCGCTGCCAGACCAGCAGTGCCCTGAGGAGAGTGAAACAGCCAGACCCGAGACGTGGATGATGACATTGCTGTTCCCGGAATAGGAAAGGGTCAGTTCATCGCCGTCAGCGTCGAACACATAAGGGCTGAAATCGACCAGCAGGCCAAATTCCACCCCGAACTCAAAACTATCAGGGAGGTTAATGGTGGGCGGAGTGTTGACATAGTTAACCGTAACCAAAACAGTGTCATACGCATGGGCGTAGCCATCAAAAACGGAAAAGGTCAGTTCCTCCGTTCCATGCCAGTCCGGAGTGGCGCCAAAGCTTACCATGAGATCGTTTATTTCAACCAGCACATCGGTGTTTCCGCTGTATTCCAAAACCAATTCCTGGCCGTCCGGGTCATAAACATAGGGAAAAAAATCCACCGCCAGCTGGCTGTTCATGGCGAAAGTTAGGCTGTCCGGCAAAGCAAGGCTGGGAGGAGTGTTGAGCACCACCAATTCCACGCTCACCGTCAGTTGGGGTGTGTGCGGATCGTTGGAATCGAATAGCAGTGAAGTTTGATACCTGCCAGGCTCCAGGCCGGAAGACGAGAAAGTGCCTGTGACAAGCTCGGAACCACCGCTCCCAACCGTACCCGCCGAAGGGTGAAAGCTGAACCAGGCGGCGTCCGGGGATTCCGTGATGGTGTAAACAAGGTCCTCAAACCCCAGATTGAAAACCGTCAGACTGTCCGCGCCCTCTTCATTGACAAAGAGCTCCGCGGCAAGCAGACCGCTGTCTGTGGATATCACTGGCGCGCTATCGCCCTGTACGAAGGTGAGCCGCACGTTGGGCCTGAAATCGGTGTTCATGCCTCCGGCAAAGGAATTGGTCTGGTCGTGCAAGTCATTGCGGGTGAAGCGATAGCCGTCTTCGATGATAGTATACTGCACAGTCCCTGTAGCGCTCCAACCTGCGGCCAGGCCGAAGGCGGTGTCGATCACCAGGTTGTCGCTTCCGTTCCAGAGGAAGGGCTCGCTCAGACTCAGCATCTCATAGCCACCGGCAGTGGGTTGATAAGAAGTTGCGCTATAGACGGTTACCATGTTATTGGAAGATTGCCAGTAGGCAACGTTCTCCGCCGCCGTATGCTTCATGCGGATGATGAAATCGGGCAGGGCGTAGCTGGGAGCGGTGTTCACGTAAAATCCCACCTGTGTTAGCAAAGCCGGACCCGTGATGCCGGCCGCGCTTAGTTCCGCCGCCGTGTAGATGGATTGCCCGTGCAGGCTCTTGTAATATATGTTTATCGGGCAGCCCGTGGTGGTTCCCGTGTATGATGTACCGCTACCCAGAATGACTGAAACCAGTTCCCTTTCCCCTGAGGCGGACAAAGCCAGGATGCCGGCCAGAAGGACAGCCAAAACAATTATGATCTTTCTGTTCATGCAACAACGCATACTTGACTCCTAAGGAAATGCAACAGCACCTGTTCCCTGCAAGGCGCTGATTTGAGTATGATGCTAACGGCTCAATTTTTCTATAATTGACAGGCGCAGTTATTTGTCAATCAGAAAATACACCCCAGCCAACAACCTTACTTTTACGGAGAAAATAATCTCACCGCTCAAACCACGCGGACCCTGATCTGCCTGGCAACCCGCCTGTCCATGACGTAGCGGGCGTCTCCGACGGCAATCACGATGTTTGGTTCATCGGTATCGTTGCGGAAGGCGCTGACCCTTTTTCCGCTGTAGAGGCCGCGTTCAATGGTCTTGATGTCGGTGTTGCAGGTGATGACGGCCTCCCGGCCGGGTGTTAGATCGGCCAGGCTGATGCAGTCTCCAACCAGGCACTGGCACCTTTGGGGCCGGTTGATGAGGCGCCTTCCGAAACGGCGCAGGCGCACCCTATTGCGATGTGACAGCATTTGTCCTCCCAATTATTTTCAGGCTGCCCCAAAAAACCACCGCCAACGCCGCGCAGATAGCCAGCCAGAGCCAGGACCGCGCATTGAAAGCCAGGATCTGATAGGCAACCGTGGCCACGATCCAGGCCAGCAGGGTGAGATAGCCAAAAGCGAAGAGCATCCAGCCCCAGCCGTGTTCTTTGAAGAGCATGGTCAGCGAGGCCGCGCAGGGCGAATAGAGCAGAACGAAGATCAGGAATGAGAGCGCGGAAGCCTGGCCACCAAAGGCCTGAAGGATGTTTTCCGGGTCATTGTACAGCCCCTGCATGGTTCCCACGATCGCCTCCTTGGCAAAGAGCCCGGAGATCAGGGCCACCGAGGCCGGCCAGTTGTCACGTTCAATTCCCAGGGGCGCTAAAACAGGCGTGATGGCCTTTCCGCCAAGTTCCAAGATGCTGGATCCCCTTCCCTCGGCGCCCACAGTTCCGGGAACATTGATCCCCTGCAGGATGGTGACCGCCACGGTCACGATCAAGATCGTCTTTCCGGCCCGCAGGATGAAATCCTTCAACCTGTGCCAGGTATGCATGCCGATCGCGTTGACGGTGGGCAGATGATAGGGTGGCAGTTCCATAACGAAGTTGCCGGGATCGGTCTTGAACAGGGTCTTCTTCAGCATCAGGCCAAACAGCATCGCCATCGCCACCCCGAACAAGTAGAGACCGAAGATCACGATATCCGCGCGTTTGGTGAAAAAGATCATCACCAAATAGGTATAGACCGGCAGTTTTGCCCCGCAGCTCATGAACGGGGTTAGCAGCGAGACGAAGATCCGGTCCCGCTTGCTTTCCAGGGTGCGGGTTGCCATGATCGCCGGAACGGTGCAGCCAAATCCGACCAGCAGAGGGATGAAGGCCTTGCCGGGCAAGCCGATGCGGCGCATGAACTTATCCGCTATGAATGCCGCCCTGGCGATGTAGCCGCTATCCTCCAGGATGGCCAGGCTCATGAAGATGAAAAAGATCGGGGGAATGAAGGTCGCGATGGTGGCCAATCCGCCTCCAACGGCATCCGCCAGCAGATAGGCCAGCCATTCTGGAAGGCCGGTCTGGCGCAGAATTCCGCCCCACTGTTCCACCAGCAGCCAGTTCAGGCCGTCGCCGATCCAACCGATCAAGGGCGCGCTGGCCCGCACCGCCAGTAGAAAGACCAGATACATCACCCCAAAGAAGATCGGCAGGCCCCAAAAACCGTTCAGGACAACGCGGTCGATCCTGTCCGAAAAAGTGCCGCTGGGCTTGCTTTTCCGCTTCACCACGTCCTTCACCAGGCCGCGGATGAAGCCATAGCGGTCATCGGCCAAGGCCGCCGCGCTGGATTGGTTGCGGTGTTTTTCCACCGCCCGCACTTCTTTGTCCACGGCTTCGATCAGCTCCGCCGGCAGCTTGAGCGCGAAATAGGGATCCCGTTCCAAAAGCTTGAGCGCCAGCCAGCTCTGGGGGGCGGAACGCAGTTCGGTAGGGAATTCCGGGCTGTCCTTCAACAGGACCAGGATCTCTTCGATATTGCCCAGATGCCGGGCCACAACCTCGTCGTAGCTGATCTGGGCTGGCTTGTGCGTGTCACGCAGACAGTATTCAATCTGGTGGAAAAGCATCTGGGGATCAAAGCGTTTGGAAAGCACCAAAGGCTGGACAGGACAATCCAAATGGCCCCGCAGGTGCTCATAATCGATCTGGATCCCGTTCTGGTCCGCGATATCGACCATCGAAAAAACCAGCAGCAGAGGCACCCGCATTTCCATCAGTTGGACGCTCAGATAGAGATTGCGTTCGAGATTGGAGGCGTCCACGATGTTGATCACCAGGTCCGGCTTCTTCTGCAGCAGATAGTTGCGCGTCACCAGTTCGTCGGGTGAATTTGCCGTCAGCGAATAGATGCCTGGAAGGTCGATCACGTCATAACGTTTGCCCTTGTGTAGATAGTAGCCCTGTTTGTGCTCGACCGTCACCCCGGGCCAGTTTCCCACAGTCTGGTGCGAACCCGTGAGGGCATTGAACAGCGTGGTTTTGCCCACGTTGGGATTGCCGGCGAGGGCGATTACGGGGTTGTTA
>JAHYIU010000109.1 GCA_019429425.1 Candidatus Syntrophosphaera sp. | reverse complement strand
GGGAACATTGGTGGGGATCGACATCACGGGCAGATTATAGATCTCGATGAACTCGGCTTCTTCCGTGACCGCGGTTCCGGTCATGCCAGCCAGCTTCTCGAACATCCGGAAATAGTTTTGCAGGGTGATCGTGGCAAAGGTCTGGGTCCCGGCTTCAATGGTGACATTTTCCTTTGCTTCCAAAGCCTGGTGCAGGCCGTCCGAAAAACGGCGGCCCGGCATCTGCCTGCCGGTGAATTCATCCACGATGATCACCTTGTTGTCGATCACGACATATTCTTTGTCGTTCTCGAAGAGGGTGTAGGCTTTCAGGAGTTGGCTGATGTTGTGCAGTTGCTCGCTTTTGTCCATGAAGCGGTTGGTTTCCAAGGCTTTGCGCTTGGAATTTTCCGCCGGGCTGAGGGATTCATCCTCGTCGATGCGGTTCAGGACCTCATCCAGGCTTTCCACCACAAAGAGGTTCGGATCCCGGCGGGACATGAATTCGCGCCCCTTTTCGCAGAGATCGACGCTGTTGTGGCGTTCCTCCACCACGTAGAACAGCATGTCATCCAATTCGTGCAGCTTTTTATCACGCAGGTAGACGCCTTCGATGTCGTTGGCCATCTTTTTGTACTGGCTTTCCTGCATGAGTTTGGCAAAGGCTTTGTTGCGCGGGGCGGCGCGCTTGATCAGGAGCAGGTTGGTTGCCAGCCTTTCGTTGTTGGGCGAGGGATTTTCATCTTTCAGGTCGTCCCGGATCTCACCCAGAAAGCGCTGTACCAGAGAGTTCTGGGATTGCACCAGCTGGTGGATGAGGGGGCGTACCTCCTGGTAGAAGTTCTTGTCTTGAGCGATGGGTCCACTGATGATCAGGGGCGTCCGCGCTTCATCGATCAGAATGCTGTCCACCTCGTCAACTATGGCAAAGAAGAAATCCCGCTGCACCAACTGGCTGGGCGAAACCGCCATGTTGTCGCGCAGATAGTCAAAACCGAATTCGCTGTTCATTCCGTAGGTCACTTCGCAGAGATAGGCTTCCTTTCTCTCTTCGAAGCTCATGCCGGTGGTGATGCAGCCAACCTGCATGCCATGAAAATTGAAAATCGGGGACATCCATTCGGCATCGCGGGCAGCCAGGTAATCATTGACGGTAACCAAATGCGCACCGCGTCCGACCAGCGCGTTCAGAAACAGCGGCAGCGTGGCCACCAGGGTTTTTCCTTCACCCGTGGCCATCTCTGCGATCTTGCCATCGTTCAGGGCCATACCACCGATCAATTGCACGTCGAAAGGCACCATGTTCCATTGGACATCTTGTTCGCGCACCTTAAAACTCTGGCCGACCAAGCGCCGGCAGGTTTCTTTGACCAGTGCAAATACTTCCGGCAGATAATCATCCAAAGTCGATTTCGTCAGGGCTTTCAGTTCTTTCTTGGTCTCATCGATCCGGTTGTCGATCCGGTTGCGCTCAGCATCCTCCGTTTCTTCCCGAAAGCGGGCTTCCAGGTCGTTCAATTCAGTGCGCAGGCCACCCAGCTTGGCGGCGATCTCCGCTTTGATCTGGACCACTCTTTCCCGGATCTGGTCGTCGTCATATTGCTGCAAGCCATCGTATATGGAATTGATCGCCTGCACCTGAGGCAGATATTGATTCAGGTCATGCGTCGATTTGTCTCCGAACATCTTGCGAAGTAGTTTTTCCAACATAATGTAATTCCTTATATTCAAACCGCCGGGACCCTGAGATCGGCAACGGTCAAACAATACCCATGGATTGGGTCACAAAAACTTCTCCCCCGTTTATGTCAACTGATTATATCGGCTTAAGACCAGCCAAGCCCCATCCAGCGGCACTTGGAGAGATTCATGCTTTATTCACGGACCTGCACCTGAGGCATGGTTCGCCGTTACGGTAACTGATGGTTGGGCATATGCAGTTGGAATGCCTGGCTTCAATCCACAAGCATGGTACAGGCAGCGAAAGATTTAACTGCCATCCGGGGCGAGATAATGATATTCAGGGGTACTACCCACTCCTCCAGGGAAAAATGTCCATTCCTCCCAAAGGCATGTTAGACAGGGAGTAACAATGCCTGCCGCCCAAGATCAGGTGCCGTTTTTAAAAAGAAAACGCCCCGGCACGCCAGGGCGTTAATCTTTTTTGTCCCTCTTGTAGCTTTAGCTGATCTTACTTAACTATAACCAGTTTCTTTGTCTGATTGATCGAGGGAGTGTTCAGGCTGTAAAAATAGATACCGCTTCCGCAGGTGTTTCCTCTGTTGTCCTGACCGTTCCAGTTGATCGTATGCGTGCCATAGGGAACGCTGAAGGTCTTCACAACCTGGCCAAGGACATTATAAATGGTAACGGATCCAGTCTCGCCTTCCTTGATCGATACTTCGATATTGGTATTGGAATTGGCTTTGAAAGGATTCGGATACGCATTTTTAATTGAGCTCGTCACGGGATAAACCGGCGGTACTTCACCTTCGACGATTACGCTGACTGGGCCATGGAACTGACTGCTGCCCATGTCTACGCTTTCCAGCCAGTAATAATAGGTGTGCCCAATTTCCACTTCGTCGTCAGTAATCGTGTAGGTTTGCGTTGTACTTGTGTTGTAGGCTGGGATCAGGGTCGGGGTGATCATGATCGAACCGGCCTGATAGTTCGAATCATTGCGATACACTCTGTAGCCAAGCATGTTCATTTCGGATTGGCTGATCCAGGCAAGTCGCACACGGTTCTGCGCTGTCAGGGTCGCGGTGAAGCTGCTCAGTTCCACAGGGGTTGTCTCTGGACAGATGTTCACACCGTAGAATTTGAATGTCACCGTTGCCGTGATGGCGTTGAATGTGACCTCCGCTGGCAACCAGTTAATATAACAACTGTCCTGGACAGAGTAAGCGCCTGAGACAAATTCAGCGTCAACAAAGCTGTAGGGTGTCAAACGGCCGGTAAAGATACCGCCACGCCAGATCTCAGCTCCAAAGATTTCATTCATTGTGTCGACGTTATAGGCCTCGATTCTCAGGGTGTACGCAGTCATGCCCGCAATGATCAGGGTCAAAAAGATCAGGACTGCCACGAATTTTTTCATGGGATCCTCCTTATCTATATTTCTTGGTTTCATTTTGGTAACGTCTCAAATCTTGTCAAGGAGAATTTGGGCTTGTTTCAATTTTTTTACCGGCACGAACCTGGCCCGAACAGCTATGGCATGCCTAATTAACCATATAACAAGGTTTTATGCTGTTGTT
Organism: Candidatus Syntrophosphaera sp.; assembly: GCA_019429425.1. Lineage (NCBI taxonomy): Bacteria > Pseudomonadati > Candidatus Cloacimonadota > Cloacimonadia (SeqCode) > Cloacimonadales (SeqCode) > Cloacimonadaceae (SeqCode) > Candidatus Syntrophosphaera > Candidatus Syntrophosphaera sp. The sequence goes on along the minus strand of JAHYIU010000109.1, from coordinate 3,072 downwards.
TTTTCGCCACAACCCCCTGTGAAAAACGGTGTTTGCACCCCCAATCTTATCCCGAAAACAAGTTCTGGAGGATGTGATGTTCAGTTATTGAAACAAACCTTCACGCCGTCCTGTGGATTTTTTTTCTTGACGAAAGCTCCAGCCCGGTAAAACTAACTCAATTCAGACATACGATCATGGGAGGATTTACATGAGATACATTCTGATCGCCTTGATAACCGTCATGCTTGCCCTGGCAGGATGCGCGGGATTCCAGAAGGAACAATCCACCACCATATCGACTTCTGCGATAGAAAGCCCCGGGAGCGCCGACCAGGAGGATTTTTCCCTGAAAAGGAAGGTCGCCGTGGGCAGATTCACCAACGACACGCGCCTGGCCAGCAGCTTCCTGACCGAAGGCAGCGACATGGGAGAAAAGCTTTCCCGCGCGGCCGCGGACATTTTGAGCGCCAAACTGGCCAAAACAGACCGCTTTCTCTTGATCGAAAGGCAGGATAGCCTCGTGATCAACAACGAACAGCGCGTTTCCAACATTCAGAGCTACAGGATCCCCGCGGATTACCTGATCCTGGGCTCGATATCCGAATTTGGCCGTTCCACCAGTGGCAACGTTGGTTTGGTGGACCGCACCAAGAAGCAGACCGCCCAAGCCAAGGTCACTTTACGGATCGTGGACACGCGCACGGGGATGGTCATCTTTGGCGAAGAGGGGAGCGGCGAGGCCTACAGCGAGGTGGGGACCGTTTTGGGAATGGGTTCCCAGGCCGGATACGACGACACTCTCACCGACAAAGCCATCGACGCGGCCATCAGCGCCGTGATCCAGAACCTGATCAACAAGCTCAGCCATGATCCCTGGATCTCTTATCCCCTCAGCGTCGAAGGGGACCGCCTGTTCATGTCCGGAGGCGCTTTGCAGGGCATCAAGGCCGGGACGGAATTCAAGGTCTACCAGCGCGGAAAAACGGTCCTGAATCCCCAGACGAACGTGCCCATCGAGCTTCCCGGCACTTTGGCCGCCCGGATCGTCGTGACAGACGTGATCCCCGGCAGCGAACTAACCGAGATCTCGGTCGCCAGGATCATCGAAGGCGAAATTCCCGCGGATGACCTCACCAACTACTTTATCAGCGATAAATGAGGCCAAAAATGAAGAACATCATCATCCTGCTTATCCTGGGCCTGCTGCTCATCACAGCCTGCAGCGTGCAAAAAGCCAATGAAGGCGCCACCACCAAAAGCGACTATGGCTATGTCCGGCTGGCGGGAAGCATGCTCAACCGTGAGGCCTACATCGATGGAACCAGCGTTGGCGTGGACCCTGAAGCCGACACCAACACCTTCCGGATCAAAGCCGGAATGCACCTTCTGGAGATCCATTCCCGCAACCGGGCGCTCCTTTCCGAACAAATTCTGGTGACAGCCGGCCAGACAGTTGAGATCACGGTCCCATGAAGTATCTGCTCGTGCTGCTCGCGGTATTGCTGCTGACGGCCTGCGCCCAGAAACCGCTGTTTTATTATGGCGACACCTCCCAAAGATACTACCGGGCGGTGAAAAGCCCCGATTTTCAAACCGTGGCGGCTTACAAGCGCAGCCTGGAAGATGTCTTTGCCAAATCCGAACGCAAGGGGCTGCCTGTGCCTCCGGGGCTTTATTCCGACTACGCACTGCTGCTGCTGAATGAAGGTGATTATGCCGGGGCCCGGGTTCATTTTGAGAAAGAAAAAGCCCTCTGGGCAGAATCCGCCACATTCGTGGATTTCCTGCTCTCGCGCTACGGTTTGCGGCATTGAGGAGGTGAAATGAGAAAAGTCTTCATTTTCACCCCCATCCTGCTCTTGTTTGCCCTGTCCGGATGTTTGCAGGTAACCAAAACCAATCTCGCGGAAACCTACCCCGCAATGTATTCCGATCCGCCTCTGACCATTCTGATCCTGCCTCCGGTGAACAACACCACCGCGGCCGACGCAAAGGAATACTTTGCCTGCTCGCTGTCCGAAGCGCTGGGCCTCAGAGGCTACCATCCCCTGCCGGTTGAGGCCATGTTCGGCATCCTGCGGGACGAAGGGCTCTACGATTCGGAAACCGTCAATCCCGCGGTCCTGGCCAATCTCAAAAAGCATTTCGGGGCGGACGCGGTCCTCTATTCCACGATCAATAAATGGGACAAATCCTGGTTCCTGACCTCCGGGACCCTGACCATCGATGCCGAATTTGCCCTGCTCAGCACTGCCAGCGCGGAAACCATTTGGGATTACAGCGTGACCACGATCGTGAACCTGGGCTCCAGCAGCAAAAACCTGCTGGAGGCAGCTCTGGAATCCGCCATCAAAACAGCGATAAGCGACTATTTCCCCTACGCCCGCACAGCCAACATCCGCACTTTCCGCGAGGCCCTGCCCCTGGGAAAACACCATCCTGAAGCAGGTACTGACGGCCTGACTGAAATAGGGCCGGAAAAACACGGAGTGATCAGGATCGACAGATAGCCAAGGCTTTCTGAACTGCCACCCTTGTGATAAGAGGGGCGGCTTGGGATCGAGCTCGTTCCAGATAGATACATAAGGCTCTCTTTCAAACTGAGTGGGTCAGATATTCAGACGCAGATTGAAGGGGTGGCAAATTCCGCTTTGCCACAGGGCTCGCAGAGCCCTTCAAACGATGAATCGGACTGCGTCCGATCGCCGAACCGGAATTCGGCTTCCCGATCCCCGGGGCTGGGTTTTGGGGTGGCAAATTCCGCTTTGCCACAGCGGCCACAGACCGCTAAGCCTTTAGACAAACCGGTTTCAACCGGTGCAGGACAATAGGCGGGGGGATTTATCACGGGTATTCTCGGAGTTCATATTTATCTGGCCAGAATTCCCCACCCCTCAGCAAACTCAGAATCTGAGTTTGCAGAGGGGGGGCCATGAAACATAGATGGTCTGATCATGAAATACTACAAATTCCATGTTGACAAATCATATATAGTGATTATCTTGTCTCCAAAATCTAAATACTGGAGGCGAGATGCCACGACCAAAAGACCAATCGTTGCAGGAAGTATTCCTGAAAGCGGAGCAGGCT
>JAHYIU010000108.1 GCA_019429425.1 Candidatus Syntrophosphaera sp. | reverse complement strand
TTTTGACCAGATTCACCAGTGCCGCTTTGGCCGCGGAATAGGCCGCTCCATTCTTCAGGCCGGTCAGGGCAACATTGGAGCCGAAGATCACCACCCGCCCGAACTGGTTCGCGATCATCCCCGGCAGGCAGTTGCGCAGGATGTTGTAGGCCATCACGAGGTTTGAGCCCAACACCTGGTTGAAGACCAGCGGATCACTCTCAGCGAGGGTTTTGGCGTCGGAACTGCGGACAGCGGCGGTGTGGATCAGCCGGGCGGGAACCGCGGTTAGTTTTTGGGAGGCGGAATCCAGCGCTTTGCGGGTTTCCTCAAAAGAGCAGAGGTCGCAGCTCTGGAGCAGGACGCCGTCAAGCCCATCCAGTTCCGCGATGCGCTGAACTTCCTTGTGGTAAAGCAAGAGCAGGGGCTCTCCGCTCCCGGCGTAATGCCTGGCCAGATGGCTGCCCACCTGTCCGTTGGCGCCGGTGATGATGGTCATTCCCCGTTTCATGGCTTCGCGATCTGCCCAACCAGTTGCAGGGCCACGGCGAATTTGTCGCCCTCCAGCCGGATTGATTTCTTGTTTTTGGCAAAGATCAGGGTCAGGGCGGTTTCATCCGCGCCCGCCGTGTCCAGATGGTTGACGCAGATCAGGTCCAGATTCTTGCGCTCCAGCTTGACTTTGGCATTGGCGGCCAGGTTTTCGGTCTCGGCCGCGAAGCCCACCAGGATCTGCTTTTTGGGTTTGACCCGGCCCAATTCAGCCAGGATGTCCTGGGTGGGAACCAGTTCCAATGCCAGCTTTCCGCCTTTCTTGATCTTCTGGGCGGAAGTCTTGGCCGGCCTGAAATCCGAGACCGCGGCGCATTTGACGATGATGTCGTAGGCGCCGGGAGCGCGCAAAACTTCGTCTGCCATCTCCTGCACTGTGGGAGTGAACACGGCCTTGTGCAGGTAGTAGGGAAGCGTTTCGGAGACGTTTCCGTGCACCAAAGTGACCCGCGCGCCCCTCAGGGCAAAGGCCCGGGCGATGGCCAGTCCCATCTTGCCGCTGGATTTATTGGTGAGCGTGCGCATGGGATCGAGCGGCTCGGAGGTCGCTCCGGCGGTGACCAGAACCTTCTTCCCACTTAGGTTTGCGGGATGTTCCAAATAACAGCGGATGGCGAAAACGACCTCCTCGTTGGGGGGATACTTGCCTTTGCCTTCATAGCCGCAGGCGAGCAGGCCGGTGACGGGTTCCAGAACGTGGTTGCCCCGCTTTTTGAGGAGGGCGATGTTGGCCTGGGTGGCCGGATGATCGTACATGTGGACATTCATCGCCGGAACGAAGAGGACGGGCTTGAGATGCGCCAAAAGGAGCGAAGACAAGAGGTCGTCGGCTATCCCGTAAGCCGCCTTGGCCATGATGTTCGCTGTGGCCGGAGCCACCACGATCAGGTCCGCCCAATCCGCCAGAGTGATGTGCGGAATGGGGTCATTATCTTCCCAAAGCGTGGTGTGCACGCTGTTCTGGGTGATGGCGGCAAAGTTTATCCCCGCCACGAAGCGCTGGGCGTGGGAAGTGAGGACGGTTTTCACCTCATAGCCCGCCTTGCTAAGCCGGCTGGCCAGGTCAATCGCTTTATAGGCGGCGATCCCGCCTGTTACGCAGAGCAGTATTTTTTTCTTCATAATTGTTCCCATTACAGTCCCTTAATTCGCCGGGCGCTTTTGTGTCAATCCAAAATAACGGGAAGCTTTCGCAATATATACCTGCCTTGCCCATCTTTCCTGCCCTTTCTCTTTTCCGCAGCTTCAAGTTATGCCAGTTTTACACTCATTGGACACATCCCGAACTTTATTCGGAGTGTGTAGGGTGAATATCAGATGGGCGTGGATATAGGGAAATTGCTTCAATCAAGATGCAGCTGTGTTAACCCGATCGTAAAATATTGCTGGGCTATGTTTTGTTAAAAACCCGTTAAAATCCAGATTGGCTAATCTATTGCTGGACAGTATGTTGTTAAAACCCCGTAAAAACCGGAGGTGAGCTAACTCATTTAGCACCATAGAGTTGTTAAGTTGTAAGAATAATTCCCTATACTGAAGAAAACAATATAAAAATTAATCCTGATAAACCCGGAAAGTTTCTTACAACTTAACGGATAGATCTTAACCGCATGGCATGCAGAGAGTTACTTCCGTAAAAACCGCGCAGGAATCAGTAAGGATCGCTTGGTGTTTTTACTGAAATGGTGTATCGCCATCGGCGCGAAGTGATTTATCCTTGACTAAAAACCGCTTTGGAGCGAAAGGACAATACATGAGAATGATATGTATTTTGGTTTTGCTATGCGCGCTATTCCCTGGCCTCGCTTTAGCCGGGGAACCGGACGCGGAATTTTGGAAAGCCTACGCGCTCTCCTATCCCCAAACGGCCATTAAAGCGGTCACAGCGCCTCTGGAATGGGAAACCGGAAATTGGTTGACGGCTGGGGGAGTTGTCCTCGTGACGGGGATCTTATACTCTTATGATGAGGAATTGAGGGACCTTTTCCAGCGCAACCGGACGGACTGGGGCGACGGCGTGATGACCGGATTCAAGCAGTTCGGCGAGGGCAAATATGTTCTTCCGGCGATCGGCGCGACCGTATTGGGAGCCTGGCTGGCCGGTTCGGACAAGACCATGGACACCGGCCTGCTCTGCCTGAAAAGCTATTTGCTGGCCAATGGCGTAACCCAGGGCTTGAAGTTTTCCACCCAAAGGCTGAGGCCAGAGGCTGAACAGGGCAAGGAGTTCTGGAATTCCTCCTCTCTCTCCTTCGACAGGTCCTTTCCTTCCGGACACACAACGATAGTTTGGAGCGTTGCGCCCATCCTGGCCCATCAATACAAGGATTCCGGCTGGGTCGGACCCACTGTCTACACCATCGGGGCGCTGACCTCCTATTCCCGGCTTAACGACAACCGACACTGGGCCAGCGACGTCTTTTTCGGGGCGGTGGTCGGATATGTCACAGCCCGCCTGGTTTTGGAAGACACGCCAAGGCTGGCAGTCGCTCCCGATCCGGCTTTGAAGGGGATTTCCGTCCGCTATGAGTTCTGATGGCCTGGCGTGAAAGGGTTGCAGGGTTTAACACCTGCTTCAGCTGGTTTTACTGATTTAGAAAGACTACGCCTGAATCAGGCGGAAGCAGGAATCCATCCGAGCGGGGGACCACGTCGCCGAGGGTGAAAAGGGTCTCCCCCGCCTCCGGGTTTCCCTGGACATGGCTGGCAGTAGAATAATTCAGGATTACAATGATCCTTCCCAAGCTATCGTAGCGTTGCCAGGCCAGTAGGCCGTCAGGAACCTCCAGAAAGCTGAATTCACCTTCTCTGAGCAGTGTGTGGCATTTGCGCAGGCGGATCAGTTCGCGGTAAAACTCCCTCAGGTCACTGGCCTCGGGATCCTGCTCCCAAGCCCAATTGAAGGGGCGGCGGTTGTCCGGGTCCTTGCCCCCGCGCATGGCGATCTCATCGCCGTAATAGATGTGGGGCGCGCCGCTGAAGGTCATCTGGAAAAGCAAGGCCAGCTTGAGCCGGGAGATGTTTCCCTTGGCCAATTCAAGAACGCGTACCGTGTCGTGGCTGCCCAGCAGGTTCATCATCGCCCCCAGGGCCTGGAAAGGATATTGGGCCAGGCCTTCCTCGATCTTGGCGCGAAAACCGCGGCAGTCGATGAGCCGCAGGATGAAGAATTCCAGCAGGGGATCCTTGAAGCAGGCGTAGTTCATCACGGAATCGAAATAGTTGGGGCCAACCCAGCCCCGGGCGCTTTGCCAGATCTCGCCAACGATCCAGGCCTCGGGCTTGATCGCCTTCACCTGTTCGCGGAAGAGCTGCCAAAACCAGTAGGGAACTTCATCCGGGACGTCGAGGCGGAAACCGTCGATGCCGATCTCCAGCAGCCACCAGCGCACGCAATCCAGAATATGTTCCACCAAAGGCTGGTTGGGTACGGCTTTGTAAATATCTTTCACGTAGTTCTCGGAGGGATGGGTGCGGCTAAGGTCAAAATTGAGGTCTGGCATGTCTTTGATGCCCCACCAGCACTGATAGTATTCCTTGGGCTTGAAATCGGGCGGGAGCGGCTCCGGCAGAGGCCATTTGACCCAGTCGAACCAGCTCCAATACTCTGAAGCGGGGCCTTTCTGCACTGTGTCGCGGAAGGCCCAGAAATCATCGCCGCAATGGTTGAAAGCGATGTCCACGATGATCCTGATCCCTGTTTCATGGGCTTCCCGGACCAGGGCCTGCAGGACTTGGGTGGAGCCAAAATGGGGATCGATCTTGCGGAAATCCGCCGCGTCGTATTTATGGTTGGATTTGGCCTGCCAGAGGGGATTGAAATAGATCACGGTGATCCCCAGGTCTTTCAAGTAATCCAGCTTCTGGTGGACTCCGGGGATGTCTCCGCCATAGAAGGACCACCAGTCAGGTTTGCCCGGTTCCAGCCAGGGGCTTTGCCTGAGGCCGCTGATGTCGGTCCAGTCCCGCACCAGATGGTAGTATTCCCGGTGGGGAGGCAGGAATTCCCCATCCGGCGGGGGTTCGCGGCAATCATCATACCAGCTTTCGCTAAAATCCGGATTGAGGGAAGGATCCCCGTTGTGAAAGCGGTCGGGAAAGATCTGGTAGATGACGCTGTCCCGCACCCAGTCCGGAACTGCGAAAACCGGCAGTTCCCGTAGTTGGATGCGGATCGGATTCAGCTTTCCCAATTGCTCGGAAAAAACCTCTTCCCCAAGGTACAGAACGTGTCCCTCGGCCTTGACGGCGATCCAGACATCCAAGCTGTCCCGGGCTGATGCAAAGCAGCAATGCCAGACCTCCCTGTTGGCGTGGACACCCAAACGGAATAGCTGGGTGTCCTTTCCATCCAGTTTTGCTACAAGCTCCGCGGGCAAAGAGGGATGCCAGTTGAACCTAAGTTCGTAGAGATTTTCCGCCATCCGGTTCACGGAAATGTAGTGGCCCAGCCTTTCCCGGAGCGGTGCCTGGTCCTGCCAGATATCCTTCCAGGCGAAGCGGGGCTTCTTCTGGCCATCCACCACCAGGATGGAGTTCATCCCGCCGAAGGGATCAGCTTCCAGGTTGGGATTGTTGGGATCCGCGATCCAGTTTCCGTCCACGATGAATTTGTAGCGGTAGCGGCCTTTTTCCACGTGCAGGCTGATGAGGTAGATCCCGCCTACATCGATCAGGTCGAGGATCTCCCAAGACGTGAAATCCCCTGCGATCCCCACTTCGTGAGTTCCAGCGGTCGGCGGTTGATATCTAAAACGAATGTCTGCCATTTCAGCTTACATTTTGCTTGGAGGAAGTCTTTTTCCTGGGTTTTGAAACAGCCTGCGGTTTGGTTTCCCGATCGTAATGGACCTTGAGAAACTGCCCTGTATAGGATTTCTTGCATTTGATAATGTCTTCGGGAGTGCCAGTCGCGATCACGTAGCCGCCTTCGTCGCCACCTTCCGGGCCGAGGTCGATTATCCAATCCGCTGATTTGATCACGTCCAGATTGTGCTCGATCACCACCACCGTGTTGCCCATGCGCACCAGTTTGGAAAGCACCTTGAGCAGTTTGTTGATATCGTCGAAATGCAGTCCGGTGGTAGGCTCATCCAGCAGATAGAGAGTGTTGCCAGTGCTGACCTTGCTCAGTTCGCGGGAAAGCTTGATGCGCTGGGCTTCACCGCCGGATAGTGTGGTGGAAGGCTGGCCCAGCTTCATGTAATCGAGCCCGACTTCCATCAGGGTGTCCAGCTTGCCGCGGATCGAGGGAATGTTGGCAAAAAAATCGTAGGCTTCCTGGACGTCCATGTCCAGCACTTCGGCGATGTTTTTGCCCTTGTAGCGGATGGAAAGGGTCTCCTGATTGTATCTTTTCCCCTTGCATACTTCGCAGGTGACGAAGATATCGGCCATGAAATGCATCTCGATCTGCTTCACGCCTGCCCCTTCGCAGGCTTCACAGCGACCGCCCCGCACGTTGAAGGAAAACCTCCCGGCACTGTAACCGCGGATCTTCGAGGCCGGCAATTGGCTGAACAGGTTGCGGATAGGATCAAAGAGTTTCACATAGGTGCAGGGATTTGAGCGTGGGGTGCGTCCGATCGGCTGCTGGTCGATGCAGATGATCTTATCCATGTGTTCCAGGCCCTCGATCGCCGAAACCGGCCCAACTCTGTGCGTCGTGCGGAAAAAGTGGTTGTGCAGATAGGGATAGAGGGTCTGGTTGATCAGAGAGCTCTTTCCGCTGCCGGAAACGCCGGTCACGCAGACAAACAGGCCGACGGGGATCTCCACATCGATGCTTTTCAGGTTGTTGTGGGTGGCACCGCGGATGGTGATCCGGCGCTCATCTGCTTTCACCCTCTGAGCCGGGATGGGAATGGTCAGGCGCCCGCTCAGATA
>JAHYIU010000107.1 GCA_019429425.1 Candidatus Syntrophosphaera sp. | reverse complement strand
TGCCTGCGCAGAACAGGATCTACCAAAAGAACATCAGTCCCAAGAGGCGCGCCCGCGTCTACGGCTTTACACTCAGCGTCGGGATGGCGGTCTCGGTCGGAGTGACCTTCATTGCCGGCAGGGTTTTGGACATCCACGAGTCCAGCTTCCGCTGGATCCTGGTCATCACCGGGATCTGCGGCTTCCTCGCCGTGGTCTTCCTTTCCCTGGTCCGCATCCGGGAACCGATGGTGGAAAGGCTCCTTCCGCGCAAAAGCTGGAAAGAGGTCATGCTGGAACCGATCTCGGGAACCTTCCGGCTCCTGAAGGAAAACCGGGCCTTCGCCTCGTTCGAGCGCAGCTTTTCCATCTATGGCATGGGTTTCATCATGATGCAGCCGATCATTCCGATCTACATGGTCGACAAACTCCAGCTCACCTACACCACGAACTTCCTGGCCAAAGGCATCGTCTCCCAGCTTGGCCTGCTCTTCCTTTCGCCCCTGATCGGCAAACTGCACGACCGCATGCATCCCTTCCGCTTCATGGCCTCCGCCTTCGGCTTGCTGATGGTTTTTCCCCTCCTCTTCGTGGTCTCATCGCTCTGGCAGGGAGAAGCGCTGATGCCCGTGATCATCGTGTTTCTGGCCTATCTGATCTTCGGGATCGCCATGGCCGCGGTCAACATCACCTGGAACATGGGCTCCATCTATTTCGCCGGCAAGCAGGACGCCTCGATCTACCAGAGCGTGCACATCACCCTCACCGGCGTGCGCGGACTGATCGCCCCCGCCCTGGGCTATGCCATCCTCAAGATCTTCAGCCTCACAATGGTCTTCGTGGTGGCCGCCGGATTCTTCCTGGCCGCGGCGCTGGTCAGCTTCCGGGATTATCGCAGGTGGAAAGGCTCGGGCGGCATCCTGATTCCGGGCACAGGGGATTGACCAGCCCCGCCCAAGGGCTTCGCGGGCAAGGATCTGCATGCTTGCAAACTGCCATCCGTTCCCATTACTTCAAGCTTTGCAAGCACTTCCGGCAACGGGCTCCCAATTTTTTTCTTGACACAAACCTAAGCTTATGTTTTTGAGCGTCTTATTGAATCCAAGCAGTAAAAAAAGCGATATCGAAGCATATAATCAAAGGAGAAAAACATGACAAAAGCAGATCTGGTAAAAATCATATCCGAAAATACCGGCATCATTCGCAAAGACGTTGGTGTGGTTGTTGATTCCCTCCTGCAATCGATCAAGGACAGCCTTGGCAAAGGCCATCACATCGAGATCCGCGGCTTTGGCACCTTCAAGCTCAAGACCCGCAAGCCCCGCGTGGGACGCAATCCCAAAACCGACGAGAAAGTTCCGGTTCCCGCCAGGACAGTTCCCACCTTTAAGTTTTCCCGCGAATTCAAATCATCCGTCGTTGACATCAACGTCAAGATGTAGAGTGAGTTAAGATGCCCTGCGGAAAAAAGAAGAAAAGACATAAAATTGCCACTCACAAGCGGAAAAAACGCTTGCGCAAGAACCGTCATAAGAAGAAATAAATTGCCAGCCACCCTTCGGGGTGGTTTTTTTGACCCGGCATGGATAACGACCGAGACAGCCATTCCCTGGAGATCCGCCAGCTGATCCGCGACACGCTCAAGGCAACGCTGGATGGGAATTTCTCCGCCCATGAGGATTCGCCCTGTTTTTCCGTCCGCAGCGCCTACGACATGTTCACCGAGGTGGACGGCCTGCCCCTCTATCCCCGGGAAATTCCACCGGCCTTCCTGCGCTGGGCCAAGATGGACCTCGCTTCCGGCTGGAGCAAGGAGGATTTCCTGGTCCTGGACCTGGAGACGACGGGGCTCGGCCGCGGCCAGACCATCGCCTTCATGATCGGCCTGGGCTATTTCGAAAAGGGGCAATACATCGTGGAGCAGCTTTTCCTGCCGGAGCCCGAGGCCGAGCCGAACTCCTTCGACCGCCTGATCGAGCTGCTGGAAACCAGGTCCGTGCTCATCACCTTCAACGGCAAGACCTTCGACATCCCCATCCTGGAATCGCGCCTCCTCTATCACCGCATCTGGCTGGACCTGCGCGCCAAGCAGCACATCGACCTGCTCCACCTGGCCCGCCGACTCTGGAAAAACAAGATCCCCTCCTGCGCCCTGGAAACCATCGAATTCTATATCCTGGGCTACGTCCGCGAAAAAGAGCTGGACATCGAGGGCGGGCTGATCCCCCAAACCTATTTCCAATACCTCGTCAACGGCGATCCCGAGCTCATGCGCCGCGTCTTCGTCCACAACCAGTTCGACATCCTCCACACCGCCGCGCTCTTTGCCCTGATCTGCGACAGCATCGGCTATCCCCCCGCCCAGGGATTTGACCACCGCATCGACTACCAAGCCCTGGCCCGGCTCTATCTCAGCCAGGGGGAAAGCGAAACCGCCCGCGCCATCCTCGTCGACCTGCTGGCCCAGAACGTCCTGACCGGGGACATCGCCTGCGACCTCGGCCTGCTCCATAAAAGGGAGGGCGATCTGGCTTCCGCGGAGGATTGCTTTGCCCTGGCCGCCGGACTCAGCCATCCCGGCGGAATGCTCGAGTACTGCAAGCTTCTGGAGAAGAACCGGGAGTTCGGCCCGGCCCTGGAGCTGGCACTAAAGCTGCTCCACTGGCACCTGGGCCGCGCCATGATCAACTCCCGCCAGATGCTGGAGCTGGAAAAACGGGTCCAGAGGCTGCAGAGAAAGGCCGAATCCGCCAAGGATTGACAGGGCATTAGCGCTTGGGGTGGCAAATTCCGCTTTGCCTCAGGCCTCGCAGAACCCTTTAAAAGAGGCGGACTCCGTCCACCCCGCCGAATCGGAATTCGGCTTCCCGATCCACAACGCTGGAGTCGAGCGAGTTACGAGCATGGACTCCAGCAGGAATGATCTATCAAAACAGAGGGACAGAGGGACAGAGAAAGCGGATACGGCTCCCCAACCAACACCCTTTTCCACAGGACCTTTTCCCCTTTTTCCCTCTTCCCATCTTCCCATCTTCCCCTCTTCCCCTCTTCCCCTATTTCCCATTTTCCCCTTTTTCCCTTATCCCCTTCGTGTAATGCGTGCAATTGGTGGACAGACCCCCCTTTTTCCTGGCTCACCTGCCTCTTGCCCACCTCCCGCCGACCACCCGCCCGCTTGGCGGGAACTCGGCGGGCAATTAACGGGTGGCGGGTGAGCTGGGTAAAAGGGGGAAATCTGGAGTCAGGGCCAGCCCTGGAGTCGAGCGGGGCGGTCCATTGCCCTGATCAATCGTTTTCCCGCCTTTGTTTCCGCCCCGCATGGACTCCAGGATCCTCGAAAGTTTTGCTGGAGTCCCTGCCCGCCCATCAGAGCTTTCAAGATCCCTTGCCTGAACCAGGAGAAACGCGGGCTCGACTCCAGCGAATCTCCCCGCCTCCGGAACAGCGCTTTCAGCCGGTCAGTCCGAACGCGTGGTAGGCACGGCTATTTCATTAAGAACATCCGCTTCAGCGCTTCGAAGCCGGCAGTCCGCATCCGATAGAGATAAACCCCGCTGGCCACCTCCCGGCCGCGGGCATCCCGCCCGTCCCAAAGCTGATTGAAATATCCGGGGCCGTCATGGCTCATGGCGAAACGGCGCACGACCTGGCCCCGGACGTTATAGATGTCGATCTCCACCTCCCCGGAGCGCTCCAGGGAATAGCGGATCTGGGTGTGGGGATTGAAGGGGTTGGGGAAACAGCCGATGAGTTCCGTGATCAGTGGGATCTGCGGTGTATGCAGGCCGTCCAGCCCGTTGTAATGGATGTATATCGGCCCGAAATGGGTGTTCGTGCCGTCCAGATTGAGGCTTTCCAGCCAGTAATAATAAAGCCCGGAGCTGTCGAGATCCGTATCCGTGAACACATAGGTCTGCTGCTGCGAGGTGTTGGTCGCCTCGATCAAGGTCTGCAGATGCTCGGCCTTGGCCAGGTCCTCATCTTCGCCCCGGTAGACGTAATAACCCAGGCAATTCGTCTCGGACTGGGTCACCCAGGTGAGCATGACCCGGTTGCTGGGATTGATCGTGGCGATGAAAGAGGTGAGCAACACCGGGACTGTGCCTCCCCCGCGGTCTCCGGCCACAAAATCATCAACCATTAACATGATGGCGTCATAAGAAACGCAGTGGATCGCGATATGGACACTGGCCTCGGCGCAGTCAGGCGGAAGAGCGTATTCATACAGGGTCCATTTTGTAGGCACGATGATGTATGAACTTGCGCTTCCGGCGAGGTATTGCCAGTATGACTCCTGGGGATCGTTACCAGCCGTTGAATAGATTACCTTGAAACGCTCCAGGCCATAATTATCTTTTGGGCTGCGGGCAAAGAAACTGATCCTGGGATCTTCCGCAAAGGTCAACTGCGGCGAGATCAGCCAATCGTCGTTGGGTTGAACATATTTCGCATCTAAACAGGCGGCATACTTGTCTCCCGAGTAAGGCAGTAAAAAGTCATAAGTCGAGTCCAGTGGAGGGTCAATATCGGAAGGATTGAAAATCGTGTAGGACCCAATGTAACTATCAATTGGAAGAACAATATTAGTGAATAATTTGTAAGTTGGGGAACCATAACCATCAAACTGTGTCCAGGGGGCGAAGGTCAACACAAAATTATCGTATGCCTCGAAGTAATCCTCGAAAACGCCTTCAACGCCAAAACCCTGCAGTTCTATGTTGTTGGATATCCGGGTCTGGACATATGCAATTTCGCTTTCATCCTCCGGATAGGGCGGATCCTGATATGACCGGCCGGAACCTTTCCTCGAACCAGACTCCACCGATCCCTGGCTGGTTGAAGTCGCCGGCACGATCGTGTAGATCGCGGTTTCGCCCCGGTTATCATCGATCGTGAGATAAGCTGTTTTTGCCCCGTAGGAAGCGGGATTGAATTTGACCGTCCAGGAGGCTGAACCGTCGGTGTCAAGATCGAGAGGATAGCTGTTGGCATCATCAAGCAAGGTGAATTCGCTCGCGTTCTCTCCCGTTAATGTTGGCTGCACGGCAATGGTCAGATTGCCCCAGCCGATGTTGGTCGCGGTGAAGGAACGGGGCGTGCAATTGCTCCCGCCAGCAAAGGCCAGGCCATAATCATAGGCTGTTTCGGAAAGGGCCATCACCGGGTGATCCCCATCTATCACCACCAGAGTTACGGGAATGACAAGGTCTGGGTAGGTGGGGCAGTTGCTGGTCAGGGTCATATCGCTGGTATAGGTCCCCGCGGCAAGCCCGGTGGCGTCAAAATCGATGCTGATCACGTGATCCGGCATGCCCGCGTTTATGCTTCCTGCGTCAAAATCACCAGAATTGATCGTGTACCAAGCGACTTGGATGGGTACATCAATGTCCACTGATACAGCATCCACACAGACGCCGTTACCTTTCACGGTGATACCTTCAAAAGCTATGTAGTACGCTTCGCTGGGATTTAGCAGGTCGATAACATCCTCTCGCCAGTCTGGAATATTTTCGGTGTATTCCACCAGTAAAATCCAATTACCCCCAGAAGATGTTTTGTAATAGACTTTCAACATATCCTGGATTGGTGTTTGTCCTTGTAATCTCTGAGCTTGTGTGTGCCAAAATGATAGTTTGGCGGAACCAGGAACAGCTGCTGACAAGTCCAATGCCGGCGTGATAAGCTTGGTTGTTGCAGGTTGGTTCGCACGATACAGATTTGCGTTGTAAGAACCCTCATAGGCCGAACCAGGAGACCCGCTTGCACTGCCAGCTCTGAAAGTCCAGTCATAATCTCCCACTACCTTCTCTTGAGTCCAATTCGTCGGTATTGATGTCCCCGCAAATCCTTCGTAAAGCTTGTTCTGGCTCTCGGCCGGTTTGGATAGAGTATAGCTGAGTGTTTGATATCCACTGTTCCCAATGTACAGAGCTTGGCTTCCCGACCCGCCCAGGGGGACATACTGAGTGATGGAGGGTGGATACCAACTGATACTGGGCTGCGGATCCGCCAGAATGTTCAGAGAAAAGTCGATGGTGGAGCCCGCGGCAGAGCCGACCGAGTGCAGATACAGATCGATGGAGGGCAGTATTTCTTCGGTTGGTATTGGCTGCAGGAAAGGCGGGGGATTCGTTTGCGCGTGGATCTCTGTTCGCCCGCTCTCAGCGCTGTAATTCGCGCTATTGATGAGGCCGTTGTTGTCATAAGTCCCGTCGGGCCTGTAGACATAGAGCATGTCGGGCGGCCCGTCGCGGTTTCCGTTTGTAATCCTTGCGTCGATCCGATAGATGATCAAGCCCGAGCCGGGGATGGAGCTTTCGAATATCCCATTGTTTTCTTTTTTGCGGAATTCCACGATGTAGTACTGGTCCTCGTGGGGTGAATCTATCCGGTAAGCGTTTTGGGTGGCGGAGGTAAGCGGATTGAGCGTGAATGTTCCTGGTGCGGTGATCGTGGGTATTTCGCTGATCCAGTGACCGTATTTCCATTTCATAAAGGCTGTCATATGCTGGGGCGGGTCTTTGTCCGCGGCCATGAGATCCCAAGAGCCGACGGGAGTAAGGACAACATTTTGATAATGGTAGAGGTCCGGAGAGCCCAGGCTATGGAAGAATTCGTGGCAGAGCACTCCAACCCCGCTGTAGCTGAGAAAGTCCTGCATCTGGAGGTTGTAGTCGTATAC
>JAHYIU010000106.1 GCA_019429425.1 Candidatus Syntrophosphaera sp. | reverse complement strand
AAACCCATTCAGACAGGGTGCATATTTGCTCGGAAGACGATTGCGGCGCGGGATTCTGGTCCCATGCCCAGATCCCGGACACGGACGGCCTGCTCACCAACCTTCCGGGCCAGTATCTGTTGATCCGGACCGCGGACTGCACCCCCGTGCTCTTACTGGATAAGGGTTGCAGGGCGGTCGGGGCCGTGCATAGCGGACGGGAGGGCACCCGCAAAAACATCGTGGGCAAGGCCGCGCGGCTGATGCAGTCCCGGTACGGCATCCAGGCAGATGACATCATTGCCCATGTTGGCGCTGGGATCTGCCACCGGCATTACCAGGTCGATGAGAAGACCTGGCACTCTTACAACAGCAGCATGCGGGAGCAGGGATTTTATCCCAATCTGGATCTGCACAGGCACATAGACATCCGGCGGGGTATCTTCCAGCAGCTGATCGCGGCTGGAATTCCCTTCAAAAACATTGACCAAGAGTGCGTTTGCACCTATGAATCGCCAGAACATTTTTCCTGGCGCAGAGACTGCACCAACAACCGACAAATCAACCTCATTGGGATGGAACATGAGTAAGATTCTCACCAATCCGGCCGGCAACATCAAGCTGGAACTCCGTGACGACAGGCTTTCCGCCTGGCTGACGATACTCGATAAGGGCATACTTACAGATGAGCAGGATATCCTCGACCTGATCGAACAGGCGGGGATCAAGTACGGCTTTGAAGAAGCCCTCAAATACATGCGCAAGCACGGCATGGAAAAGGAATATGACACTCCCTTCCCGGTCGCCATGTGCAACCGTGTGCAGGGAGAATCGAAGCTCAACTACTTTTTTGATCTGGAGCAGGCCAAGCACTTCGATGGGAAGGTCAGCCTGGACGAGCTCAAAGAGCTGACCTGCATCGAACCGGGAACGGTCCTGGCGGATTACAGCGGCAATATTTTCGAGCGGCAGGGTTCGATCTATGATATCTACGGGGAAATGCTGCAGGACGAGAATTTCGATCCGGACGCCATCGGTCAGATCAGAGGGGAAAATGTCAAGTTTGACCAGATGAAACGGCAGTTCGTGGCCGAGCGGTCCGGCTTTCCCAGCGTTGACGAAGCCGGCAGGATCTCCGTCATAGACAGGGTGACCCTGACGGGTGATTTTGTCAATCTGACTGAGGGCATCCGTTCACCAGTGTCGCTACAGATCAATGGAAATGTGGAACTTGTGAGCATAACCGCCGCGGGGGACGTGTTCATCGACGGCAATCTCCGCAATTCCGCGGTCTATTGCGAAGGCGACCTGCAGGTTGACGGCGACGTCCTGGCCTGTGGCCAGCCCGGGCTCGAGGTTTGGGGAAACATACGCTGTTCCACGCTTTTGAGCTCCAAGGTCCTCTGCCGGGGCAGGATCGAATTTGAGCGGAGTTTCCTGCAATGCGAGACTGTGGCGGATGGCGGGATCTTTTCCAGGGAGGGCGCTCTGAGCGGCGGCCACATAGAAAGCGGCGGCGATGTCACGCTCGGCAGGCTGGGCGATCCGGTCGGGATCACAACTGAGATCGAGATCACCATCAGTCCCTTCCATAAAGCAGTGCTGATGCGCCTGACCCGGGAAATGATCCGCCTGAAACAGGATCTGAGCGGCAACGCGGCGGCAATTATGGACCTGAGCGAAAGGATCAAGGCCTGCGAAGCCGAGCTCGACCGGGAGTTGAACAACTATCTGAAGCGCCCCACAGAGGAGAAACTCAGGCTGCTGGTGCACCATGCGGTATTTCCTCCGGTGCGGGTCAGAATATTGAAGCACGAATACGAGATCAACAAGAACCAGAACCACTTGGAAATTGTGGAAAAGGAATAAGGACTTATGACCAGATCGATATTATTGGCTTTCATCCTGCTCGCCTTTGCGGCGGCAGGTTTTGCCCTGTATCCCGAATTTGCCTCTGACCCAGCCATCTCGCCGGATGGGACGCAGGTTTGTTTTGTCTACGACGGAGACCTTTGGCTGGTGCCCTTTTCCGGGGGCGAGGCCAAACGGCTGACTGCCACCCAGGCCGGAGAATGGGGTCCGATCTGGTCTCCGGACGGCAAATGGATTGCTTTCAACGCCAATCGCGAAGGCAGCGTCTATCCCTATCTGATGCCTTCAGAAGGCGGCCCCGCCAGGCCCATAATCGCGGAAACCTATTACGTTTCCGATTGGTTCTCGGACGGAGCCAACCTGCTCTGCACCCGCTACAATCAAACCCATGGGAACTCTTTCTACAAGGTTCCTTTGGATGGATCCCGGCCTCTTCTGCTGGCTGAGATCGGAGACCGCTATGCCTCGCTTTCCCGCGACAACCGCAGCATCGTCTTTAACCGGCGGGGCAATCCCCACAGGGAAGCGTACCGAGGCAGCGTGGCCGGGGAACTCTGGCAGATCGACATCGCCACCCGCAAGTACAAGCAGCTTACATTCACGGATTTCACAGAGCGTTACCCACGCTTTTCCCATGCCAGCAATGCCCTGTATTATTGTGCCTCGGATGGCGATCGCTTCCAGATCTACCGTGCGGAAAACCTGGATTTCTCCAATCCTGTCCAACTGACAGACCTTCCGCTGTGGTCGGCCCGGGACATTTCCCTGGCCCGTGCCAACGATCGCCTCGTGTTCGAGCATTTCAACGAAATCTGGAAATACGATCCGGACCTGAACCAGTCTTTCAAGCTGCAGATCAGCATCAACCAAGACATCTGGCAGCAGGAACGGCGGCAGGAAAAGATGAAGGACGATTTCCACGCCTTTGCGGTCTCGGCGGACGAGCTTCTGGTGGCCTTGCGCTACAAATACGACACTTTCTTCATGCCCCGCAAGGGCGGAGAGGTCCGGCAATTCACGGATTGGCACGCAGCGGTGGGAAACATGGAATTCCTGGAAGACGGACGCACCCTGCTCCTGCAGATGCTGGAAGACGGGAAAAGAAAGCTGTATCGGGCCAGTTGTGACAGCACGATGGCCGTGGCGCCTTTGGACTGGTTTGGCCGGGCCGATCTGGATGTGGAGAACATGTACAAGGATCCCTCCGGCAAATGGGTCATCTATTACGGCGACAATCGCCTCAGCAGCCGGATCGCCATCGGGGACAAGAACTTGCAAAACATCCGGCCGCTGGATGTGAGCCGGCCCGTGGTGACCAACTTTGCCATCAATGCTTCCGGCGATTACGCGGTCTACGCCACCACCCGCGAGGATGTCTGGATGCGCGAGCTCTGGCTCTATGACTTTGCCAAAAACGAGCACACCAAGTTGGTCAACGAAGACGCCTGGATCCATTCCCTGGCCTGGACTCCGGACAACAGGTCCATCCTGATGTCGCGTTCGGGAGGGATTTATCGTCTGGACCTGGTGCCCCGCGACGAGTTTGAATTCGAGAAAGACCACTGGGCGGAAATATTTTCCCCTCAACCGGAGGAGGAAGAAGACAACGACGCACGCGTGATCGACAGCGATTACGTGATGGAGATCGACTCCTCTGATTCCGAGGAAAAGGAAGAGCCCAAAAAGAAGCCCAAACCGGAGCCGGTCCGGGAACTGCGCATAGTTTGGGAGGACCTGGACAAAAGGCTGTTCCCGGTCCTGACCGATTCCGGGTTTTCGCTCACGCTGCAAAAGGTCATCGACGACAGCACTTTCTACTACACCGCGCGCAACACTTCCTCCGGAACCCCGACAGAGCTGAAGAAAGCCAATATCTATGGCCAGAACGCGAAGAAGGAATTCGAGCTCGGCCAGGACGTCGGCACCTGGCGCTGGGTGGGGGAGACCCTCCATTACCTCAAAGGCGGCGTGATCAACTATTACAACACCCAAAAGCGCTCCAAGGGCGAGGTGAAAGCGGAATTTGACTATAGCTATGACAGCCGGCTGCTCAACACCCGCGTCTTTGAACAGGTCTGGGGCGTTTTTGGCCTCAATTTCTACGATCCGGACATGCATGGGAAGAACTGGCAGGAGTTGTACCGGCTCTATCATCCCTACGCCGAGAATACCCGCTCGATCGATGACATAGCCACCATTGTGAATGAGATGATCGGAGACGTGAACGCCTCCCACACCGGTTTCTATCCTCGCCGGGAGGGGAGTGGCCCCAATCGGCAGTTGGCGTATCTGGGCCTCGAGTTCGATCAAAGCATCCGGCTCAGGGAAGGGATCCGTGTTGGCCTGGTCTATCCAACCTCACGCCTGGCCTCATTCTACAATCTGCAGGCGGGCGACATCATCACCCACATCGACGGAGTGGCCATCACGGCCAAAACCCCCGTGGATTCACTGCTCTTGGATAAAGTTGGCAAACGGATCAAACTCCAGTACAGCAGTGACGGAGCCTCGAAGGAAGCTGTTGTGACCGGCCTCAATTATTCTGAGAACCGCCGGCTGTATTACACCCACAAGGTCAGCACCAGCGGCAAAACCGTTGCTGAACAGACTGACGGCCGCATTGGCTATGTGCACATCCCCGCCATGGGCAGCCGCGACTATGACAATTTCTACCGCGACGTCTTTCGCGACAACGCGGACAAGGAAGCCCTGATCATCGACGTCCGCGGCAATTCCGGCGGACACATCCACGACCAGATCATCACCCTGCTCAGCAGGCAATCCTATGCCTGGTCCACTTCCCGCCGCTACAGTGGGGAGAAGAATCCCGAACCGCGGCGGGCCTGGACCCGTCCCACCATCGTGCTGGTGGACGAAAACTCCTTCTCCGACGGCGAGATCTTTCCCACGGTCTATCAGGAACTGAAGCTGGGCAAGGTGGTGGGCATGCCTTCCAGTGGCTCGGTGATCGGCACCTGGCAATACGACCTTCTGGATGGTTCCTCCATGCGCCTGCCCGGATCGGGCTGGTACAGAATGGACGGCAGCAACATGGAGGGCAATGGCGTTGTCCCGGATATCCTTGTGGAGATCAGTCCTGAGGACCAGATCGCCGGCCGGGACACCCAGCTCCTGCGTGCCATTCAGGAGATCCAGAAGGAGCTCCCATGAGCCTCATCCGGCTGTTCCCCCAAGGGCAAAACCATGCCTGATAAAGACCTGCACAACTTGATCCTGCGCGCCGAAGCGCTGATGAAGAGCAATTGGATCCACGCCGTGCAGATCCTGGAAAAGGCCGTCGAGGACCATCCCGACGATCCCAGGCCGCTGATCTCGTTGGGCGATTTCTACCAGAAGCGCCTGCAGTACAAGAAGGCCATCAAATGCTTCCAATCCGCCCTCAAGATCACTCCCGGCGACAACCATCTCAAGTTGATCATCGGCAACACCTATTTTGCCGAGGGTGAATACCAACTGGCCATCGTCTATTACGACCAGATCGCGGACCCGAATCCCGACGTCAGCTACTACAAGGCCCTGGCTCTGGCCTATATGGGCCGGCATCTGGAAAGTATCGCCATCATGCGCCAGCTATTGGACATGATCGACAACAATCCCTTCATCTATTTCCTGCTCATCGAGCAGCTTCTGCGCGTGGAGGATTATCAATCCGCCAGCCAGTACATCTCCAAAGCGGAGGCCAAGATCGGCCAGCACAGGCATCTGCAGCTTCTCAAGGCCCTGAACTTCGCCCACTTCCAAAACTGGCTGCTGGCCTACAACGCGTTCCATACTTTTGAGAGCAGCGGCGACCTCCACCAGACCGAGCATATGCTGGTCTACGCGGATTGTGCGGTCAAGTGCGGGATGCCGGACCGGGCGATCGTGATCCTGGAAAAGGGAATCGAGCACAACCCCTATGGAATGGGGCTTTATGAGGAACTGATCCGCCTGTTGATACAGAGGAATGACAGGGTCCGGGCGAAAAAATACCTCAGACAGGCCAGGCGATATTTTCCGCTGCTCAGCCCCCTGCTGCAGCTCATGCAGGCGCGCCTGGGCCAGCCGCAGGACTGATATCATGCCAGTTTTCCGCCTCTCCAATCCGCTCAAATATTACACCTGGGGTTCGCTGGAGTTCATACCCCGCTTCCTGGACCAAGTCCCCGCCACGGGCAAACCGGTGGCGGAAATGTGGATGGGCGCCCATCCTCTGGGATCATCCCAGATCTGGGTGCAGGATACCCAGATCTCGCTGCGGGATTACGTCCAGCTCCATTCCAACCAGGCCCTGGGCCGGGCCGCGAAGCTGTCTGATTCCGGATTTCCCTTTCTGCTCAAGGTCCTGGCTGCCGCCAAACCGCTTTCCATCCAGGCCCATCCTTCCTTGGAACAGGCCAGGGAGGGCTTTGAGCGCGAAAACCAGCTTGGCGTGCTGCCCAATTCACACCTCCGCAACTACAAGGATCCCAACCACAAGCCGGAGCTGATCTGCGCGCTCACTCCTTTCAAAGCACTCTGCGGGTTCAGAAGTTACTCAGAGACAGTGGGTAACTTTCGCCGTCTGGGCTTGGACCGCTGGTTCAACAGTTTCGCGGACTTGGCAGCAAATCTCGACCAGAGCAGTTTCCGCAGCTTTTTCCGGGAATTGATGGCAACATCCGGGGAGCGGAAGCAAGCGGTGCTCGACAGGCTGAGTTCCTCGCTGGAAGAGGATAATGGGCTCGACGAAGCGCTCCGGAAGGCGATATTGGCTCTGCGCGGAGCTTATCCTGAGGATATCGGCATTCTGTCCCCGCTATACCTGAACCTGTTCCACCTTAGGCCCGGCGAAGCCCTCTATCTGGTGGCGGGGGTCCTGCATTCCTATCTGGAAGGCGCGGGGATCGAGATCATGGCCAGTTCGGACAATGTCCTGCGCGGGGGCCTGACCTC
>JAHYIU010000105.1 GCA_019429425.1 Candidatus Syntrophosphaera sp. | reverse complement strand
CCTCGATCTCCTCTACCACTGTGCGTTTAAACTCTTCGCTGTAGCGGACTTGGGGACGTGTTTTCTTCATTGGTCATACTCCTTACTATAGGTTTTTGGTCAACCTATTTCAGGACGGGTCACCCTCTTTCCACGCTGTCTATCACTTGTCTATCCACTGTCTATCACTTGTCTATTATAGACAAGTGATAGACAGTGGATAGACAAGTGATAGACAGCGTGGAAAGAGGGAGATCCGGGGCTGGTTTACTAATTCTCCACGATTTTTCCCAGAAAAGATGGATGATAGATGGACCCAAAACAACGATAACAAGATGGCTTGGGGATGATCAGGAGCTGCGAAAGCCCTTCCGGGAGCGAGAAATTGCTTGACAAGACAGGAAGCGGGTAAAATAGTAATAAGGAACCGTTTTTGCATAACAATGTTGCGAAGATCCGCATGGACGGATCCGGGGAGGAAAGTTGAAAAACATGAGAGGTTTTCTGTTCTGCGCCGCCTTCGCCTTGGTCGCGCTCGGCATGTCCGCGCAAGCGCCAGACTGGGTTTGGGCTGTCCGCGCGGGCGACATAGGGCATGACCGGGGGCACGCCATCGCGGTGGACAGCCAGGGAAATCAGTATGTGACCGGCCTTTTCTGGGGCAGCGTGGAGTTTGGCTCCGTCACCCTCATCAGCGCGGATAACTACGACTCCGATATGTTCGTCTGCAAGCTGGACAGCGCGGGTAATTTCCTCTGGGCCGTAAGCGCTGGTGGAATCGGCCATGACAGGGGAACGGGCATCGCGGTCGACAGCGCGGGTTATGTGTATGTGACCGGGATATTCACAGGTGCCGTCTTCTTCGGCCCTTTCCACCTCAGCAGCGGCGGGGGCAGCGACATCTTCGTGGCCAAACTGGACCAGGGCGGAAACTGGCTTTGGGCGGTGCGGGCAGGCGGTCCGGACTCCATGCCGGATTATTATGAAGACCAGAGTTACGGCATCGCCGTGGATGGGGCCGGAAATGCCTTTGTGACCGGACAGTTCCTGGGTTCGGCCAGCTTTGGCAGCATTTCCCTAAGTTCCTCCGGAACCTATGATTACGATATTTTCGTAGCCAAACTCGATGCGGGCGGAAACTGGGTCTGGGCCCAAAGGGCGGGCGGATCAAGCTGGGACCGGGGCCGGGCGGTCGCTCTGGACTCATCCGGAAATGTCTATTTGACAGGATACATCAATGGCAGCGCGGATTTTGGCGATACCGTGATCACTGCCGCAGGCAGCTATGACATCTTCGCGGCCAAGCTGGACCAGGGCGGAGACTGGCTTTGGGCCGTGAGGGCTGGAGGGGCCTGGCAGGAATGGGGTTCCGGGATAGCTGTCGGTCCGGATGATGAGATCTATCTGACCGGGACTTATCACGGGCCCGCGAACTTCGGCTCCATCGCGCTTCCCGAGACCAGCGTCTACAAAAACTTCGCCGCTAAGATGGACGCGGGGGGAAACTTCCTCTGGGCGCGGGAAGTGGGCGGACTGCACACCCAGAATGACGATTCCGCCATTGCCGTGGATGGCTGGGGCAATGTCTGTCTCACTGGAGTATTCTGGGGAACGGCCAGCTTTGGCGCCACAAGCTTCACCAGTTATGGATATTACGACCTGTTTGCCGCGAAAATGGACTCCAACGGTAACTGGCTCTGGGCCAGGCGGGCGGGAGGGCCCGAACACATTTATGGGATCGGGATCGCCGTGGACGCTGCCTCAAACGCTTATTTAACGGGGTTTTTCTTTGGCTCGGTGGCCTTTGGCCCGATCGGCCTGACAGCGGACGGGCCTGGGTCTGAACTCTTTATCGCCAAACTCTATTCCGGAGTGCCGGTGGAGGATGAACTTGTTTCTGGCTTGGCGGGGCTTTCAAGCTTGTCGGCAGCCTGGCCTAATCCTTTCCGCCAAGGCGAAACGGCCAATATCACAGCTTGCGTGGCCAAAGGGGAAAGCGGAATTCTGAGCGTCCACAACCTGCGCGGGGAATTGATCTTCCGCAGGGAATTGGGCTCCGGGGAACAGCAGATCAGCCTCGACAGCCGGGACCTGGCCTCGGGGGTTTATCTTTGCCGGTTGCGCACGCCCTCCGGAACGCAGGTCAGGAAGCTGGTGCTGATCAGATAGGGAATCCAGGCCTATTTGTATTTGTCCAGAATGACTTGCCGCACTTCCTGGTTGGCCTCGATGATGCTTTCCAGGCCGGGTGCGGCGATATTGGGGTAAGCGCTCACGGCCCGTTCGCAGACCCGGTGGATGCCCGTAAATCCGATCTTTCCGCTTTGAAAAAGCTGCAGAGCGGCTTCATTGGCACTGTTCAGCACCGTGGGCAGGATGCCCCCCTCGCGCGCGACCTCCAATCCCAGATAGTACAAGGGATAGCGCTCCGGCTCGATTGGCGCGAAGTTCAGGTCGCCCAATTCCAGCAGATTGGTCTGAACAAGCTGAGAGGGAAAACGGTCCGGATGCGATAGGGCGTAGAGGATGGGTAATTTCATGTCCGGGCTGGAAAGCTGGGCCAGAAAAGAGCCATCGACGAACTCCACCAGGGAATGGATCACGGACTGGGGATGCAGCACCGCGCTGATCTTGTCATAGGGCAATCCGAACAGCCAATGCGCCTCCATCACCTCCAGAGCCTTGTTGAACATGGTGGCGCTGTCGAGAGTGACCTTGGCCCCCATGTCCCAATTGGGATGGCGCAGCGCCTGTTCAGGCGTGATCTTGGCAAATTCCTCAAGCGGCAATGTGCGGAAAGCGCCTCCGGAAGCGGTTAGGTGGAGCTTTCTGACCTCGACGCGGGGATGGGGGCCGAGGGCTTGGAAGATGGCGCTGTGCTCGCTGTCCACGGGGACGATCTGGGCTCTCTTTTCCTTTAGCAGCGGGATCAAAAGGTGTCCCGCCATGACCAGGGATTCCTTGTTGGCCAGGGCCAGTTTTTTGCCCCGCTCCGCGGTCGCGAAGCTGGAGCGCAGGCCCGCCGAGCCGCTTATGGCGTTTAAAGCAAGGTCGTAATCCTCACCGGCCAGGGCTTGCAGCAGCTCGGCTTCGCCAAAGAGGACGCGCAGATCGGGATATTCGGCCCGGATCGCGCTCTGCTGCAGGGGATCAGAGATCCCGGTCAGAACGATCACGGGAACATTGAATGCTTGGGCGATCCGGCCCAGAGAGCGATGATCGACATGCGCCGAAACCAGGGCCAGGGAAAAGTGGTCCCGTTGTTCCTTGACCACTTCCAGCGTGGAAGCGCCAATGGATCCGGTGGCGCCCAATAGGGCGATCTTCACCATCGGTAGCTGAGGGCCAGCCTTTGCGAGGAGCCCAGGGCGTCCGGAGCCCCGTTGCGCCAGGCGTAATCGAGTCCGAGGCTGTTCCAGCGGACTCCCAACCCGGCGGTGAAACTGTCGATGTCCCAACCCGCCATGACGTTCAGCGCTGGAATGGGCTGGACCAGAATCCCCGCGTGCAGGTCGGCGCTGAAGATACCGGCGTCGAGATTGGAGGCTTCGCCGCGATCCTCGGCATAAACTTGCGAGCGGAGGGCAAGATGGACGGGAATGTCCTTATTGAAAGGTTTTAAGCCGTAGCCCAGTTCCAGGTCAAGATTGGGTCTGGCGATCTCGTGGGTGCCATTCTCCCAGATGATCTGGGTGGAGAAGAAATCGCGTAGGTTGGCGGCGGCTTTGAAGCCCTTGCCCAAGTCCCAGAGCAGGCCGAGGTCCGCTCCGAAGCCGAATCCGGAGTTCTCAGCCAGGTTGCGGTAGGCCAGCTTGGGTGTGAGGCCCAGGTGCAGATTGTCACGCAGGGAACGGGCCAGGCTGGCTTGGAGGATCACGTCGTTGTTGCCAACCGTTTTCCAGACCACGGGGCGGTTTTCGTTGCTGAGCGTGTCAGAGGGATCCTCCAGTTCGGTGAGCTTGATCTTGTTAATGGCCAGATGGTTGATCTGCAGGGAAGCGCGGGTTTTTCCGCCAAACACGGCGGATAGCTGGTTTTGCTGCATCAGGCCCTCGAAATGCTCCACCCGCATCACTTCCACGCCGCTGTTCTCAGCTACGGCCAGCAAGGCCGGATTCCACCATCCGCCGGCCAGAGAACCGGTCCAGGTCAGGCCGGTATTGCCCATGGCCAGGTTTTGCACTCCCGGCGCGAGTTGGAATATCTCCCCGGCGTATTTGGTGGCGCCAAGGGTTGTGCTGATCAGCATCAGCACGAGGATCATCTGCAGAAATCTCATATGTTTCACCTATCAAGACAATATATCCGAAGCGGGAGATTAGTAAAGGGAATTATTCCACCCGCAGGGGAGCAAAGATCAAAACCGGGGTCAGCAGGCCCGGAAGGCCCGCGGGAAGTGATCAGACCGATTTGTCCTTCTCGAAGAACTCCGGATTGTCATGGAAAAATTGGTCTATGCCGCTCCAGAAACCATGGACGTCCTTGCTGCGCTTCTTCAGATAGCGATAGCCAAGGAAAGAGACGATGGATGCGCCGAGGAAATTGACGATCATGTCCTCCATGGTGTCCAGAACGCCCAGGCGCGTGTCGAAATAGCCATAGACAAGCTCAAGGTCTCGCGCCTTCTGCATATTGGCCCCGGTTATCGCGTCGGCCAGATACTCAAAGATCTCCCAGGCAACCCCCACCAGCATGGAAAAGCTCAAGGCGAAAAAAGCGATGAAAAAAGGGCTCAGCCGGCGATGGATGTATTTGTCACGGTTGAGGGTATAGACCAGGACAAATCCAGCATAGCCGATGAAGGGGGCGGAACTGAAGTGGGCGATCACGTCCCACCATCTGTAATGGTAATAGAAATGGAAGACCTCTCCCAAAAGCATGGACACGACAATGTAGATGAAGATGATGACCTGAAACAGCGAGGGGATCTTCATCCTTCTCTTTCTCTGCAGCCTGAGGGGCCAGAGAAAGATAAGGACCGCGATGACGGCAATGCCCACGGTTTCCCATTTTTGCTCAAGGCCTCCAAAGACGATCGACACCAGGCACAGACCTATGGCCAGAAACCTCAACGGCAGCGGGAATCTGACGCTTTTGAATTTTGAATACATGGCAAAGAAAACAAACATGGACAGGGTCAGCAACGCCGTGGCCACTTCCTTCCAGGCCTGCAAATAGAGCTGGTACAAAGCCACAAGGCCGGTGAGGCTGACCAGAAAGTGCCACAAAATTGGTTCTGTCTTGCTGAGGCTGATCTTCTTCATGGATCGCTGCTCCTTGTCGGCATTATTCGTTTCTCATTACATTGCATTCGGGGCTTCCCCAAGACTATCCTGATGCTGATCCAAACCTGGCGGCGTATTGCTGGGGATGCTCCAAATCATCCCCAGCCATGTGCTGGCAGCCTGATTCATGTATCTGTCACAACCGTCCTGCGCTTGTTTCTAACGCCAAGCCATTCCTGGGGATTTGGCAGATATGTCAAGTAATTTCACTTATCTGTTGATTTGCATAAACATCTCGGAGCACGTACTGCCAGGCGCTGGGCGGAGCGCAATAATGCTATGGGAGCAGGCAACCGGGGTAACTTCAGGAAAAAACCTTGACGGTTTTGAAAAGAAAAAATAAGGTGCATTTCCTCGTGGTTGGATCAGGTAAGAGAATCTGCATCAAGCTCTTGGATATAGAATGTGTTTGGCCGGGGATGGCCCGGGTGAAGGTTTGGGCCCCCCAAGAGAGTATAGCATTAAACAATCTGCTCAACCCAAAATAATAACTGTGAAGTAAGGCAACTTGCTTCAAAGGAGAAAAGATGAGTTACAAAAACGTTCTTATGGCTGTCGCGCTGGTCGCTGTGTTGATGTTGGTGGCCTGCAGCAGCGTGCCCAAGGAATTGACCCTCAGCGTAAAAGGTGTCTCGATCACTGGTGACGCCAAGCAACATTTGAAAGTAGCGGACGGGGACTACATATTGAAGTCCGTCATGAACACCATCACCCTTACCCCGAACTTGGAACTGATGGCCAAGATCGAACCGGAAGTTCCGGCCATCGATCCCGACTGGAAACTGGTCCTGCTGGACAAGAACGGCACTGCCCTCACCTATGCTGAGCCTTTCAGTCTGACCTCCCCGGTGGAAAAGATCCAGGATCTGCTCAAAGGAGAGTTGGGAGACCAGGTGCTCGTAACCTTCGAATCAGGCGTGGTGACGGACAAGGCCATCCACAAGATGATAATGACCGAAGCTGCCGGCTTCGAGATCATCGATGCCAACTATGTGGAAGTGGTCCCCATCGAAGAAGATCCTGTGGTTGTGGAAAAACCCGTGACCAAGCCCCCAGTCACACCCAAACCCCCCGTCGTTGCCAATGAATGGGACTCTGTGCTGGATACCTATGAAAGCTATGTCAACCGCCTGATCGTGCTTTCCAGAAAGGTGAAACAGGGCGATCCGACCGCCATGACTGACTTCCTGAAGATGAAGGAACAGACGGAAACCTTGGATCAGAGACTGGGTGCCGCGAAGGACATGACCGCAGCCCAGTTGTCCAGATTCCAGACCCTCCATCAGAGGATGGCCAACGCTTTGGCGACCTAACCCAGATCCAATCGTTAAAGACAATATCAGGGCCTGGCCTCGTGCCA
The DNA here is from genome assembly GCA_019429425.1 of Candidatus Syntrophosphaera sp. Classification (NCBI taxonomy): domain Bacteria; kingdom Pseudomonadati; phylum Candidatus Cloacimonadota; class Cloacimonadia (SeqCode); order Cloacimonadales (SeqCode); family Cloacimonadaceae (SeqCode); genus Candidatus Syntrophosphaera; species Candidatus Syntrophosphaera sp. The sequence goes on along the minus strand of JAHYIU010000105.1, from coordinate 345 downwards.
TGCCCTGTTTTTTTTCTGCTTCTGCCTGATCGTGTTTTCCTTTCCGACAGTCTGTCAGAGTGCAACTGGTATTGTGGGCGGCGATTTAGCTTGACAGAAAAGTGCCCCGAAAATCAAAGGAATGAACAATGTGAGGGGCCTATAGCTCAGCTGGTAGAGCTTCCGGCTCATAACCGGATGGTCGGGGGTTCGACTCCCTCTGGGCCCACCATTTTTTTTGGCTCAAGTTCAATTATGGTGGGTAGAAAAAACTTGAGAGGAACGAGGCATGAATTTTAATGACACTACTAATAACCACAAAAGGAGTGTCTCATGCAAGTTCCTCTCAAGGACCAAATATCCGAA
>JAHYIU010000104.1 GCA_019429425.1 Candidatus Syntrophosphaera sp. | reverse complement strand
CCTGCCTGAAGGTCGCCCCGGGCTTAAAAACCCTGGAGGAACTGATCGGCGGGGTGAAGAAAGGCCTTTACATCTCCAGCCTCCACTACATGAATTTCATCAATCCCCGCGAAACCTCGCTCACCGGCCTCACCCGCGACGGCACCTTCCTGATCGAGGACGGGAAGATTAGCAAGGTCGTGAACAACCTGCGCTTCACCGAACGCATCGAACGCATCCTGAACAACGTATTGGAACTGGAAAACCGCTGCTACACCATCCCCTTCTCCGGCAACTACGAAACCTTCGACGTCGAAACGGTTAAGGCACCGCACGCCCTGGTGCGGGATTTCAACATCTCCTCTTCCACCCGCACGATCTAGGAGGGACAAATGGAACAACTCATCAAACAAACCCTGAACAAGCTCAACGCCCCGGACATCACATTCGCCGACGTGCGCGTGACCCGGACCGATACCGAAGGGCTCTATTTCATGAACGGTTTTTTGCGCAACTACGGCAGCAGCATGGATTCCGTCGCCATCGGGATCAGGGTGCTGATCAACGGATGTTGGGGCTTTGCCGGATCGCACCGCCTTTCCGAAGCTTCCCTGGACCGCCTGATCGCCAGCGCCATCTCCAACGCCCGCAACGGCAGCAATTTCACCCGCAGCAAGGTCACTTTCCCTGAGTTGCATGCCACCCAGGCTTCCTATCACCACCAGCCGGAGATCGATCCTTTCAAGATGGACCGCGAGGAGAAGATCAGCTATCTGCAAAAGCTGGCTGAGGCGATCAAACCGGCTGGAAAGATCGTCCATTCGCTGGTCGCCGCGCAGTTCATGCGCCAGGAAAAATACTATGCCAACAGCGAAGGCAGCTATTCTCACACCTCCTATTACAACACCCTGCCGATGATGGAAGTGGTCGCGGCTGAGGGCGACCAAATCCAATCGCGCACCTGGCCCGGGCACATGAGCGCCGGACGCGGCGGATTCGAGCTTTTCCACCAGCAAAAATTTCCGGAGAACACCGGCCGCATCGTCAAGGAAGCCACCGACCTGCTTTCAGCGCCCACGATCGAGGAGGAAAAGGCGGACATCATCATCGGCTGCGGTCATCTGGCCCTGCAGCTCCATGAATCGGTCGGCCATGCCACCGAGGCGGACCGCATCTTCGGCATGGAGATCTCCTACGCCGGCAAAACCTTCATCAAACCTGAGATGCTGGGCTCTTTCCAATATGGATCGCCGCTCGTGAACATCTATAGCGACAGCACCGACCCCAGGGGCCTGGGCTTCCATCCCGTCGATGACGAAGGCGTTCCGGGCAAAAGGTTGGACATCATCAAGGACGGCGTCCTCGTGAACCAGCAAACCTCCCGGCAGATCGCCCACCTCCTGGGACTGGAACCCTCATCCAACATGAAGGCCTCCTACGCAGACGACTTTCCCCTGGTGCGTATGACCAATTTCTGCCTCGCCCCCGGCTCCGGCAGCCTGGACGACCTGATCCGCGACACTGAACACGGCTATCTGCTCGATTTCACCAAGACCTGGAGCATCGACGACAACCGCAACAACTTCCAGTTCACCACTGAGATCGGCTGGCGCATCGAGAACGGAAAGATCACCGGCATCGTCAAGGAACCCACCTATTTCGGCATCACCAAGGATTTCTGGAACGCCTGCGACCGCGTTTGCGGAGAAGAGGAATGGGGCTACCACAGCACCTTCCACTGCGGAAAAGGCGAGCCGGGACAGGTGATGCAGCTCTCCCACGGTGTGGCTCCGGCCCGCTTCAGAAACATCAACGTCAGCGTCAAAATATAGACTGGATAAGGCCTGCAAGCCTCTCTCAGCCAAACCTTGAGCGCGGGATCAAGCTCCCGCGCTTTTTTCCTTGTGCTTCCATTAATCGATAAATTATTGATAACCAACACTTTGTCCCCTTACTCCATGCATGGCTCCCCTTATCATTACGGTGTTAATACGGACTCACTACGGACAAAGTCCGTAGTGAGTCCGTATTAACACCGTAATGATAAGGAGGGCGAAGTGGGCAATAACATGTATGGCATCAATTTAATACTGTGTGGGTGAATGATATTAATTGAAAGGCGCAAAAAAACAAGTCCAGGAATAGGATATGCTAATATTGAAGCCTGCAGACAGCAATAATGTTCAGGGTACCGGCTTACAGACCCGGGAAACTGGTGTTCCAAGCGCTTCAGCATTCTCTTTTCCCTTTTGCCCTTTATCCCTTTTACGAATCGCGTTTGACCCGGGACCTCATCTACGCCAATACCTGCCAAAAAAGCAGCTTGACAATCCGGGCGCCTGCAAAAAGCTTACTTTCTGGTAAAATTCACCAAGGAGCGGATATGCAAAAGCTGGACCAAGCGTTATCCAGGCTGCACGGTTATGTGCATGAAAAGAAGCTGTTCCCCGCCGGGGCCAAGCTGCTGATCTGCTGTTCAGGCGGCGCGGACTCGGTGGCCCTGCTGTATCTTTTCTCGCGGCTGCGTTCGCTGATGCATGTCACCTTGCTGGCGGTGCACGTCGACCATCAGCTGCGCGGCGCGGAAAGCGAGGCCGACGCGGAATTGGTGAAGGAGCATTGCCAGCAGCTCAACGTTCCGGTGATCGTGCGCAAGGTGCGGCTGGAGAGCGGGACCGACCTGGAGAATCAGGCCCGGAAAAAGCGCTTTGAGGTTTTCCAGCAGATCCTGGAGCTTTACCGCTTCGATTTCATCGTGACCGGCCACCACAACAATGACCAGACCGAAACGATGCTGATGAACCTGTTCCGGGGCGCCGGCCTGAACGGGATGGCGGGGATCAAACCGCGCAGCGGCAACATCCTGCATCCCCTGCTTTGCTTCAATAAAAGCGAGCTAATCGACCTGCTGCAGCATGAAAAGATCTCCTGGCGGGAAGACGCCAGCAACCAGGACCTGAGTTTCCGGCGCAACTGGGTGCGGCACACCCTGATCCCGCTTTTGGCCAAAGAGGTCAACCCCGCCGTGGGCGAAAAGATCGGCCTGCAGGCGCAGATCTTTGAGGAAGCGGAGCTCATGGTGCGTCAGAAAGTAAAACCCCTGCTCAGGAAAGCCGCGCTGGAACAGTCCCCGGAGCGCGTGGTCCTTTCCCTGCCGGTTTTGCGGCGCTACGGCAGGCTGGAGCAATACTACGTTTTGAGGGAAGCTCTGGTTTCCATCGCCGGCACCGAGCGTGATTTCTTCCTGCACAATTTTGAGGAGCTGCGCGGCCTGATGGATTCCGCGGGCTCCAAATACATCCTGCTGAACAATGGAGTGACGGCGCGCAAACAGTATGACGAGCTGATCATCGCGGAAAGCCAGCCCCCGCGCGAGGTCCCGGAACCCTACAGCGTCGAGGAAGACCGCAGCCGCGCGGTTTACGGCGAATTCCGCTTCAGCTTCAAGATCCTGAAGGTGTTGCCCGCGCAGAGGCACGAAGACCGCTTCAACGTTTATCTGGACGCCGACAAGATAAGCTTTCCCTTCAAGATCAGGAGTCGCAGTCCCGGCGACCGCTTCATGCCTTTGGGCATGACGCAGCAGCAGAAACTGAAGGATTTTTTCATCAACAGCAAAGTGCCCAAATTCGAGCGCGACCACGTTCCCATATTTGATGACGGCGCCAAGATATTCTGGATCGCGGGACACAGGCCGGACGCGCGCGCGGCCATCGAACCGGGCACCACGCGCTTTCTCTATATCAGCGCGGAGCGCGTGCACGAAAAACCCATGCGGGCAGCCAACCGCAGCAAGAGAACAGGAGAAACCAATGAACCGGATGAATTGTGACCTGTCCGCGGTCCTTTTTGACGAATACCAGATCCAAACCCGGGTGCGGGAGATCGGATCGCAGATAGTATCAGACTACAAAGACAAAACCCCCGTGCTGATCGGCATCCTCAAGGGCGGATTCGTCTTTCTGGCCGATCTTTGCCGCGCCATCACCATCCCGGTGGAACTGGATTTCCTGGCCATCTCCAGCTATGGATCGCAAACCTCGAGCTCAGGAGTGGTCAAGATCCGCAAGGATATCGACATCGACATCAGCGGCAGGGACGTGATCATCGTCGAAGACATCGTCGATTCCGGGCTCTCCCTGCAATACATCAAGGACTACATTTTAAAGCACGCGCCCGCGAGCCTGCGGACCTGCGTGATGCTGGACAAACCCAAAGCCCACAAGCTGGAGGTCGGATTCGACTATGTGGGCTTCGAGATCGGAAACGAATTTGTGGTGGGCTATGGGCTGGATTTCAACGAAAAATACCGCAACCTGCCTTATATCGGCATCCTGAAGGAAGAACTGTATTTATGAAATATATCATCTTGACACTCGCGCTGCTGGCCATTGGTTTTGCCTACGCGGCGGACAGCACAATGGTTCCAGCAGCGGAACAAAGCCAGGCTGAAACACCCGCGGAGGTGGAAAAGGCCGGAGAGGTGATCAGCGAATTTGCCACCATGCTGAAATGGTTTGTGGGAGCGCTGGTCCTGATCACGGTGTTCAGCGCGGTGCGCATCTATCTGGTGAAACGAAGAAAGCCCAAAGGCAAGGATCACCCAACCGGGGAAACCAAGCCGCCAGCCACGAACCGTCCCGGCGCCGGTGGAAATCCGCCTCCGGGAATGATCCGACCGGCCAAAACGCCTGTTTCCTATACCTTCATCATCGTCATGGTGATGCTGGGCATGCTCTTTTTCTACACCTGGTTCAGCGGGCGCGAGCAGATCACTGAGGCCAGCTATTCGGAATTTGTGGCGCAGCTCAACGCCGGGGAGATCAAGGAAGTGGAATTCACGGAACGGGACATTCTCTACACCAGTTCCGCGGACGCGAAGTTCCACACCATGCTGCCTCCCGTGGACGATCCGGAGCTGGTGAAACAGCTTTTGGAAAAAGACGTTAAAGTGCTCACAAAAAAGCCCTCACGCTGGCTGGGCGCGCTTTCCTATATGATACCTTTCATACTGCTGATCGCCTTTTGGTTTTTCATCATGCGCGGCATGAGCAACCAGAATTCCAAGGCCTTCAGCTTCGGTAAGAGCAAGGCCCGCATGCATGAAGCCAGCCGGAGCACGATCACTTTCAAGGATGTGGCTGGAGTGGATGAAGCCAAGGAGGAATTGCAGGAGATCGTGGAATTCCTCAAAGACCCCAAGAAATTCCAGCGCCTCGGAGGCCGCATCCCGCGCGGCGTACTGCTCGTGGGACGTCCCGGGACCGGCAAGACCCTGCTGGCTAAAGCGGTTTCTGGCGAGGCCAAGGTCCCTTTCTACAGCATCAGCGGCTCGGACTTTGTGGAGATGTTCGTGGGTGTGGGCGCGGCGCGGGTGCGCGACCTGTTTGAACAGGCCAAGAAAAATTCGCCCTGCATTACCTTCATCGACGAGATCGACGCCGTGGGCAGGCATCGCGGCACAGGTCTGGGCGGCGGGCACGACGAACGCGAGCAGACACTGAACCAGCTTCTGGTGGAGATGGACGGTTTTGAACCCAACGAAGCGGTGATCATCATTGCCGCCACCAACCGTCCGGACATCCTGGATCCCGCATTGCTGCGCCCGGGCCGCTTCGACCGCCAGGTGACGGTCGATCTGCCCGATATCAAAGGACGCACGGAGATCCTGAAAGTGCATTCCGCCAAGGTGCCTCTGGCCGATGACGTGCATCTGGAGTTGATCGCGCGCGGCACACCGGGATTCAGCGGAGCCGACCTGGCCAACATCGTTAACGAAGCCGCCCTGATCGCTGCCCGGTATGGCAAGCAAAGCATCAACATGAGCGACTTTGAGGAGGCCAAGGACAAACTGATCCTGGGCAAGGAAAAGAAGAGCCGGGTGATTCCTGAAGAGGACAAAAAGCTGACCTCCTACCATGAGATCGGACACGTTTTGGCCTCGATCTTCCAAGACAAGACCGAGCCGGTGCATAAGGTTTCGATCATCCCGCGCGGCTTCACGGCCGGCGCCACGCATTTCCTGCTCACGGACAAGACCGGGTATTCCAGAAGCTATCTGGAACAGATCATGGTCGAGCTTTTGGGAGGACGCGCCGCTGAAGAGATCATCTTTGGCGAACTGACAACCGGCGCGGGCAATGATCTGGAGCGGGTTACGGAGATAGCCAAAAAGATGGTCTGCACCTGGGGCATGAGCGACGCTTTCGGACCCATGACCATAGGCAAAGAGCAAGGCGAAGTGTATCTGGGCAAAGAACTTATCGGGCGTGACACGCATAGCAACGAGACTGCCCAACTGATCGACAGCGAGATCCGGGCCTTCATCACCAGGGCCTACCATAAGGCGCTGGATATCCTTCGCGCCCAGCGTGATCTGCTGGAAAAACTGGCCGCTGAGCTGTTTGAGAAGGAAACCCTGGGCACGGAGGAGATCTTTGAATTCATCCTCGCAGAGGTCGGAGATGAGGACAGGGACTTGGTCCAGAAGAAATATGAAAAAGCCAAAGAGCTGCGCTTCGAGCACAGCGAAAAAATAGAATCCCCGACCGGTCCGGCCATTGAACCGGAAAAGCAGGATTGACAGCGCCGATGCCCGACAAGCTGATGATGACAGACACGCGACCGGGCTTGGCCAAGCTGGCGGTACAGAGTTCCGGAGGCTCGTATGTTTAGGCTCAGGGACCTCTTCATCTCTCTGCAGGTGCGCAATTACCGCCTGTTCTTCATGGGCCAGGGCGTTTCCCTGATCGGCACCTGGGTGCAGCGCACCACCATGAGCTGGTTTGTCTACCGGCTTACCAATTCCGCTTTCCTGCTGGGTGTGGTGAGCTTTCTTAGCATGATCCCCTCGCTGTTCATCAGTCCCTTTGCCGGAGCTTGGTCGGACAGCTGGAACCGCCATCGCGCCATGCTCATCACCCAAACTTTATTCATGCTGCAGGCGGGTTTGCTGGCCGCGGGAGTGCTATCCGGCTACATCAACGCGGCGCGTTGGTGGCCTTTGATGGCGCTGGCCCTGTTGCAGGGTATCATCGAAGGCGTGGATGCGC